>JAITJB010000220.1 GCA_031279155.1 Deltaproteobacteria bacterium
CTGGCTCTTAAGTTTGAGCCCATTTTCCCAGGCGAGGTGGCCCTAGATGGGGCGGCTGAAATAGTAACCTTTAATATAGAAGCCATAGGCCAAGCCGATGCCGTCATAGCCAACTTAAACCCCTTTCGCGGGGCTGAGCCGGACTCAGGCACGGTCTTTGAGTGCGGCTACGCTTACGGCCTAGGTAAAAAGGTCTTTGGCTACCTAAGCGATCACCGGGATATGGTGACCAAAGTTAAGGATTTATCTAATAGTAATGAGGCTATCTGCCGCGACGGCACGATGGTAGAAGACTTCGGTCAACCATTAAACATCATGCTGGCCATATCCATGGAAAAACTCTACCACGATGTCTGGGAGGCCATGGAGGCGGCTAAGGTCTACCAAGATAGCGTTTTTAAAGATAAAACTGCTCTTTAAGACAATACCTAGCTAAGACAAAACGATCTTTAAGATTTAGGCTCAACTCGCCGACCAGCCGTGGTCAGTATTGACCAGGCTTGGCCAGCATTGGCCAGCATTGGCCAGCATTGGCCAGCATTGGCCAGCCCTGGTTAGTATTTTTCAGCATTTGAAAGTCTTGCTCAGTCATGCGGTCTGATTACTCCCATCAAAAACCGACTAGCCAGGCGGCTTATTTAAAATTTTTCTCTTTTTCCCATCTCTCGCCTCAGGTTTTGTATTATAATAGTTGGCGCCTTTAAAAACATCCAAACATACAAAGTGGATTGACTATGTTTTCTATTATTTTTGTCCTCAGCTTGGCTGCCATATTTTTTTCGGCTCGAACGCTGGCCGCAGCTGATAATTCTGAGCCTCATCAAGAAGATACTCATAATGATAATCATGATGATACGCAACATCAAACGCCACAAGATGACGCCCAGACACCTGAGGGCGGCTACGATCTCAGTAAAGACCCCAATGTCGCCGAGATAAATGAGCTTAAGGCCAAAGCCATGGCCGGCGACATGGAAGCCACCTTTCAATTAGGTAAAAAGTTTCTTCTGGCCAGTTATTATACGCAAGCTTTCCAGTATTTCTATCAAGCCGCCAGAGCAGGCCATCTCATGGCCTGCTATTATGTAGGCGTTTGTTACATTGAGAGTTTTGGAACGGCTAAAAGCAAACAAAATGCTATACTTTGGCTGCAAAAAGCGGCCAATGAAGGTCTGGCCGAAGCCCAGCTCCTTCTGGGCTCAGCTCTGCTCGAAGACGCCCCTGACGCCTTGGATATTAACACCGCCTTAAAATGGATAGAGATGGCCGCTAGTCAGGGCTTACCTAGGGCCAAATATTTCCTGGGCATGGCTAACTTAGGCTTGCATGACGAACACGTGGACATCAAAAAAGCTCTAAGCCTTTTCGCGGAAGGGGCTGACCAAGGCGACGTCCTCTGTCAGGTCGCCCTAGCGAACATCTACTATGACTCCAAATTAGATGCCTTTTTTCCTGAGGGAGTTATAGCTTTTGAAAAGAGTTTTCACTATTATAAATTGGCGGCTGAGCAAGATAACCCTGAGGCCATGTTTTATCTGGCCCGACAATACCATCTCGGCCAAGGCGTTGAGCAAAATCAACAAGAAGCTCTTAAGTGGTACCAAAAAGCCGCCGAAAAAAAGTATCCCGATGCTCTCTACATAATGGGCAAGACCTATGAGTTTGGGGATGGCGTTGAGCCTGACATGGAAAAAGCTCTACAATATTACCGCCAGGGAGCTGATTTTGGCTCAACCGATTCTCAGTTAGCCTTGGGCCGAATTTATATCGAAGGCCAACTCATTGAAAAAAATCAAGAAGAGGCCATCAAATGGCTAACTAAAGCCGCTCAACGCAAAGTTCCCGAGGCTCAGTACGAATTGGGCCAAATTTACGAACAAGGCGACGGCGTTGAAAAAGACTTATCTAAAGCCGCCTGGTGGTACCTCAAAGCCGCTGAATCAGGTTACGGTGAAGCCCAATACAAAATTGCTACTTGCTACCGCAAGGGCCTAGGCGTCCCCCGCGACCAGGCTAGAGCTTTAACGTGGTTTAACGTAGCCTCGTCCAATAATGTTGCCGAAGCCCAACTGGAACTCGGCACCAGCTATCTTCTGGGCCGAGGCGTACCAGAAGATCATAAACTGGCCTACGAACTCTTCACCAAGGCCTCAGAGGCCAACAATCCCTTTGCTCAGTATAACTTAGGTCTCTGTTATGAATTGGGCATGGGAGTCGAAATCGATACGGAAAAAGCCTTGGAGTTATACTTAAAATCAGCTGATCAAGGTTGTGAAAAAGCTATTAACCGCCATAAAATCTTAACAGATGTTAAAAATACATAATAAACATTCTAATACCATCTAATACATCTGCCTTCAATCTGACCGCCACGATATTAAGCCATCAATTGGCTCCAGCCTCAAGTGGCCGGAATATCACATAATAAGTGCTCGTTAAGGGATTAACATGACGCCCAACCACAAGTCCTCTTTTTTTGGTTTTCTCCTCTCTCTCCTCTTATTACTGGTCGGCTTAACCTGGCCGCCTAGTTCCCTAGGCGCGGACCCGGCTATTGTCACCAGGTATCTTAAAGACGCCCAGGCCGGCAAGGTTGAGGCTATGTACAACCTCGGGGCCCTTTACGATCGCGGCGGGCAGGGCGTCCAAGCCGATCCAGCCAAGGCCGCTCAATGGTACCAAAAAGCCGCCGAAAAAGATCACGTTGGGGCTCAATACTTCCTGGCTCAACTCTATGACTCTGGCCGGGGCGTGGCCGTTGACAAGGCTCTAGCCGCCCAGTGGTACGAGAAGGCCGCCTTAAAAGGTCATGAGAGCGCTCAGTACAATCTGGCCGTCTCCTATGACCTAGGCGACGGCGTCCCCCAAGACAAGGCTAAGGCTGCCCAGTGGTTTGAAAAGGCCGCTGAACACAATAATGTCAACGCCCAGTTTAGTTTGGCTATGGCCTACCTAAAGGGCGATGGAGTTGAGCAAGATCCTCAAAAGGCTGCAAGTTGGTTTAAGAAAGCCGCCGACCAAGGCGACGTCAAATCTCAGTACAATCTAGCCGTAGCCTATCAAACCGGCAAGGGCGTTGAAAAAGATCCAAGTAAGGCCGCCGACTTATACGAAAAGGCCGCCGAAAAAGGTTTAGTTGAAGCTCAGTACAACCTCTACATGATCCTAAGCCAAGGTATTGGCCGGCCCCAAAACAAGGAAGCGGCGGTCAAGTGGCTGGAAAAAGCAGCTAATGCCGGCTACTCCCGGGCCCTTTACAACTTAGCCGTGGCTTACGCCACCGGCGAGGGCGTAAAACAAGATCCAGCTAAGGCCGCCCAATGGTACAAAAAAGCCGCAGATGGGGGCCACGATCAGGCCCAACTATACCTGGCTTTGGCCTTAGAAAAGGGCGAAGGCGTGGAGCGCGATTTGCCCCAAGCCCTCAGTTATCTGACTAAATCGGCCGAAAAGGGTAATGTCCAAGCTCAGTATCGCTTGGGCTTGGCCTATTTAGAGGGCCAAGATCTCGTTGAGCCCGATCCCCAAGAAGCTATAAATTGGCTGACCAAGGCCGCCGAAAAGGACTATATCCAAGCCCAATATCAATTGGGACAGGCCTATTACTCTGGCCAAACCCTGCCCCAAGATCTTAAAGCCTCCCAATTTTGGTTTGAAAAGGCGGCCGAACAAGGTAATGTCCAGGCCCAGTTTTTTTTAGGCCAAGCATTAGGCCCTGTTAATTGGGGCTATCCCACTGACCAAGCTCAAGCGGCTCAGTGGCTGATTAAGGCGGCGGACCAAGATCACGCTCAGGCTCAGTACATGGTCGCCCAGATTTACCAAAATGGCTCGGGGGTAGAGGAGAATCTACCCTTAGCTATGGATTACTTAGCCAAGTCAGCTGAAAATGGCTATCTGCCGGCCCAATTGGAGCTAGCTAAATTTTATGAAACTGGCCAAAATGTCCCCCAAGATCTGACAAAAGCCTTTACTCTCTACGAGCAAGCCGCCCAACAAGATTCCATTGAGGCTCAGCTCTGGCTAGCTCAAGCCTATGAAAAGGGCCAAGGGGTAGCAGCCGATCCGGCCCTTTCGGCCTCCTGGTACCAAAGGGCGGCTGACCAAGGTACAGCTGAAGCTCAGTACTTAATGGCTAAATACTTAGAAGCTGATACTAGTCAGCCCCGCGAAAACGTCGCCAGCTGGTACCTTAAGTCGGCTGAGCAGGGTAATGTCCGGGCCCAAATGGCTTTGGCTAAACTTACCGAAGAAGGCGTCGGGGTAGAGGCCGATCCAGCCGTAGCCTTCTCTTGGTACCACAAGGCGGCTGAGCAAGATAACCCTGAGGCCATGCTAAAAGTAGCCCAAATGATCGAAAACGGTCAGGGGGTTGAAAAAGATCCCGTAGCCGCTGCCAAGTGGTATCGCCAGGCGGCCTTAAAGGACCTACCAGAAGCTCAGTATAAAACTGGTCTGGCCTATGAGACGGCTTTGGGCTTACCTGAGGACTTTACCAGAGCCGCCCATTGGTACACGAGAGCCGCCACTCACGACCACCCCTTGGCCCAGTACCGGTTAGGCCTGTTGTACGCCGATGGTCGCGGCGTCTTGTATGACAAGATAATGGCCGCCAAGCTCTTCCTCCAATCGGCTGAGCAGGGCGTGGCCGAAGCCCAATACAGCCTCGGCCTGGCCTACGAGGACGGCCAGGGAGTAGAGGCCAATTCCGAGGCCGCCAAGCTTTGGTTCCAAAAGGCGGCTGACCAGGGTTTTGGCCCGGCTAGAGAAAAGTTGGGCTAAAAAAGCTAAAAATAAGCCCCGTTCTGATAAACCAGAGCGGGGCTTATTATTTTGGCTTTATTTTATAAAGCTAGAATTTTTAGGCGCTAGCCGGCGAGGCCACAAAGAATCCCGGAACTTTTTCGGCTGAAAAGAGGAACATTTCTTCGTTATTTTCCAGGTCAATTTTACTAAAGCCGGCCTCAATGAAGAGATTTCTCAGGCCGCAAGAGCACGGACGAGGCTTACCGTGGGGTTTACCCGGTCCGTTTTGAGCGATCAAAACCCGGCCCCCGGGCCTTAAGACCCGAAAAAATTCCTTGACGGCTGTCTTTTTATCGTCAATGGCCAAAAAAGAATCCCAACAGACAATGGTCGGTAGGTAGGAATTCCTAAGCGGCAGAGCCGAAGCTTTGGCCTCCAAAAGGATGGCCCAGTCAGCATCGTAGCCGGTGATACCCCAAAGGGCTTCCGGGTCGGGGTCGGTGACCAACAGGCGACCAGTTATGCCCAGCCTGATCCTGATGAGCGGAATGAGATCAGGGGTTCCGGCCCCAACCAGTAGCATCCGGTCGCCTGACGATAAATCGAGCCTATCGAACAGGTAACCATCGAGCTCCGGCTCGATGCTAGAAAGAAGCGAATCATCCATGTTGGCGGCGGGGGAGGAGAAATACAGATGTCTATAGGGATTACGTATCATGGCCTTTCCTTATTTTAAGAAAATTATAGCTAAATTATTAACAATAAAGATATCGGCCCTGGCCCGACTAATAGCAATTGAGTTTCAATCGCAGTTTGATTATACCCTGGATGCAATTTTTTTCAAAGCTTTTTTTGGCAAAAAAATGGCCCGAATCACTCACCTTTAACTGCCGGTCAATCATATGTAATATCTCGGCTAAAAAGATTAATTCTAAATTTCTAGCTGGTGCAGTGTAAAATAATATTAACTTAATATTAATATAAATTATTTATATTTTTTTGATTATATACAGCAAAATTTAGCTTTTCTTTAATCTGGCTAGATGCTTTACTTTGTTTTGTCATTCGTGCTAAACTAAAACGTCTATGCGGCGGCCCTTATGCTGCCGGATCTTCTCTATTCTAAGTTACTTTTTATCAGGCGTGTTCTAAAAATCTGGGCTCAGGCTATGGCGATTTCGCGGCTAAGGCCCCGGGGCCAACTGGTTTTTTTGCCCCCTTTTGCTTCCTAGGCCATTTTTTGGGAGAAAATATCTAACTAAAATGTCTAATCTAAAATTAACATCCCTGACAAGTCTCTTTAGGCGATTAATACTTTCCTTTATTATAGCTTTAATCGGCTCTTGGGGTCTAATTATTCCTAGATTACATGTTATTAAATTAGATAGTTTTGAAAACATGACTGATTTTTGGTTATATCTTGATGTCGCCTCCTTGGGCTTAGCCATTTTAGGTGTTTTCATGATAGTTTATTATAAACACCTCATAAACCCTCGCCTACGGCGACTGGACATGCTGGGCGAATCGAAGTGGTAGTCTGAGCCAATATTAACATAAATAAAACCTAAATTTATTAATTATTCGTGATTTTAACCCAAGAAGTAGATGGTCTAGCGGCTTTGTTGGCCGGTATTTTGACCTTTTTTACCCCGTGCACACTGCCCCTTTTGCCTGGTTGGTTTGCTCTGGTCACCGGGCTAGACTATAGTCAGATCAAAGGTGGAGCCCCCATCACGGTCCAGAGGCGTTTGGGCGTCGTCTTATCGACACTGTTTTTTGTCATTGGCTTTACCATAGTCTTCGTGGCCTTAGGTGCGGCGGCCAGCGCCTTGGGCGACTTTATGTGGAAACACCATGCGGCCTTAAGGTATCTAGGCGCTTTAATTTTAACCATCTTTGGCCTGTATCTTTTGGGCTTCATCGCCCCGACTTTCTTTTTGAGGGACCGTAGGCCCGAGCTTAAAGCCAGGCCAGCCGGTCTTTTTGGGGCCCTAGTCGTTGGCATGGCCTTTTCAGCCGGCTGGACCCCCTGTAGCGGACCGATTCTGGCTTCTCTTCTCTATCTGGCTTACGTCAAAGAAAGCCTAAGTAAAGGCATCGAACTTTTAACTATATTTTCCATAGGGCTTAGCCTCCCCTTTCTTGTGCTCTCGGTTTTGTGGTCGGCGATTCTGCCTAAGCTTGCGAAATTTAGCCGCTACAGCGTGTGGATTAATCGCGTCCTAGGCGTGATCATGCTGGTTTTGGCTGTATTAGTAGCCTTCGATAAACTTAGCCTTCTAAACCTAGGCTACTAACCGGAAAAATTCCATGAGGTACTTAGCCAACATTAAAAGCCTATGCCAAATTTTTCTTAATATTGGCCTAGCCTTTCTGTTTGGGCTAATTATAATAACTTTAAGCCAGACGGCTATAGCCGACCAGGCTAGCCAAGATCAGGCTAGCCAAGATCAGGTAAGCCAAGCTCAGACTAGCTCAGCTCAGACTAGTTCAGCTCAGCCTAGCCCGGCTAATATTGCTACCGTCCAGAGTAGTAAGCCAGCCGTACTTAAGCTCTACTCTTACGACGAGGCCCTTAAGCTGGCCCAAAACCAAGGCAAATTCACCATTTTGTTTTTTTGGACTAAATCTTGCGAAATCTGCCGACAATTTAAAGAAGAAGTTTTAACTAACCAAGAGGTGATAGCCCAATTAAACGCCGATTTTTTTATGGTCTCAATCGATAGCCAATTCGATAAGGCCTTGACCCGCAAATACAGGGTTAATGCCGTACCAAGGCTGATTTTCCTTGAGTCCACTGGTAAACCGGCCTCGTTCTTACCAGGCGGGGTCTCGTCTTCAATGTTCCGCGTATTTTTAGGTTATATTTCTTCCGAGTCTTATCGGAGTATGGGTTTTGATGAATTTATCAACCAATTCTTGGAGGATGAGTAGTCGGCTATTTTTTAGCCTTTTGGCCGTCTTGATGACGCTTGTGTGGCCCTTTAAGGCTTTAGCCATCGAGGAAACGCCGCCCCAAGATCAAGCCGCCCCTTCGGTCATGGAAACACAAGTCTCCCAATTGAGCTTTGATGAGGCCTTGACCCGAGCCCAAGCCGAAAACAAGTATGTAATAGCATACTTTTGGACCGATTGGTGCCCAAACTGCGCCAACTTTAACCAATACGTCCTAAACGATCCAGATATCGTCTCGGCCATGAACCGCGACTTTTTCTTTGTGCCTGTTGACGCTGACCATGAGCGGCAGCTCTCGGTGGAATTTATGGTCCGGGTGGTGCCGACGACTATTTTTCTAAGCCCGGACGGCCAACCGGCTTCTATCCTCCCAGGCACGGTTAACGCCGAAGTTTTTATGTTAGTTTTAAACTACATTAGCTCCGGGGCTTATATTGATCTGGAATTTGAAGACTTCGCCAAGACGGCCATAAGTCAAGCTCGGCCCAAGGTTCCCAGAACCGGCAAGGCTGATGGGTTTTTGTTTGCGGCCTTAAAATATCTCACCCCCGGAACTATAGAGCAAGGTTTAGTGACTAGCTTAATTAGCCTAAATTTTACTGTTAAGTTATTTACCCCAGCGCCAATCACCTTGTCGCTTTTGACCATAGTCGATATGGTACCCCTAGAAAACTTAGCTAAAAGGTTATAATCATGAAAATACCGTTTAAACACTCTTTAAACATCATAGCAACCTTAGCCCTGGTCTATCTATTGGCCGCCTGCGCTCCGGTTGCCGGCACAGGCAGATCCCAGCTCAACTTAGTTAGCGACGCTGAACTAAACCAAGCGGCCTCACTACAGTACAAACAGCTTCTGACCGAAAGCCACCTCTCTAGCGATCGCAAGAACACCAGGATGATAAAAGCAGTTGGCGCTAAAATTAGCGCGGCGGCCAAACAGCTCATGGCCGAGTATGGCCGCGAAAATGAGATCGCCGGTTACCAATGGGAGTTTAACTTAATCGATTCCGACGAGGTTAACGCCTTTTGTATGCCAGGCGGCAAAGTGGCCTTCTATACTGGCATCCTACCGGTCTGCCAGACCGAGGCTGGCGTAGCCGCCGTTATGGGCCATGAGGTGGCCCACGCCTTGGCCAAGCACGCCAACGAAAGGGTCAGCCAGCAGCTTTTGGCTAACGTGGGTTCTAGCCTATTAAGTATCGGCTTACAGATAGGCGGCGTCTCAGGCGGCACAGCTGAGTTAGCCATGTCGGCCTTTGCCATAGGCAGTCAATACGGCGTACTTTTGCCCTATTCCAGAGCTCACGAATCTGAAGCCGACCGAATCGGCATGAGCCTTATGGCCATGGCCGGCTACGATCCCCACGAAGCCGTGGCCCTTTGGCAGCGCATGTCGCAGTTAAGCGGTCGCACCACGCCTTACTTTCTCTCCACTCACCCCTCTGACAAGCAGAGGATAGTAAATCTCGAAAAATTCTTACCCGAAGCCGAAGCTAGGTTAAAGAGAAGATAAGTTTTTTTGTCTCATACCCCGGCCCCTTTTTGGCCCGATGAGGGCGGGCGCCAAAACAAACGTAACATGGAAGGAAAAATTGATGCTTAAACCGTTAACCAGACCAAGTACGCTCATTGATTGCCCGGCCTTAAAAACCAAAACAGGCCAAATGACTTTATCCTTAAGTTATCTGGCTACAATCGCTCTTTCGGTAAGCCTAATGGTTTTTTTTCTTGGCTGCACGCAGGCCACAAGGCATACCATTGACCGCCCTTTTATTGACGCCCCCATTAGTACCGATACCATTTTTGGTGAAGCGACTATCGGAGATTCTCGCTCTAAAGAGGCTATCAATAATATTAAGACCCCGGATCTGCCCAAAGGCCAGCTGACCTTGGATCAGTGCTTAACCTTAGCTCGCAAGGTCAGCCCCTCTTTGGACAGCGCCGATCAGGCCTACATGGGGGCCATGTGGTCGCGCTGGCAGGCCATAACCAACTTTCTGCCTACCGGATCGACCTCCTACCGCGTAACCCACAGCGACCAGCCGCTAACGGGGTACAGCGGCCATGACCGCTACACTTGGGACGTATCCGTCAGCCAACCTATATTTGCTGGCGGCGCCAATGTCGCCAGATATCTCTTAGCTCAGTTGGGCTTAGCCGCAGCTGACATCCAAAAGATCCAGGCCAGAGAAGAACTGATGCTGGGCGTCAAGCAGGCCTTCTACGGCATCTTAGCCTCTGAAAGGGCCTTAACTGTGGCCAAGACCAGCGTAGTCAACCTCTCTAGCCACCTAAATGTGGCCAGAAATTTTTACGAGGTCGGCATGGTCCCCCAAAACCAGGTCCTCCAGGCCGAAGTTGAGCTGGCTAAGGCTCAGCAAGAAGAAATAACCCAATCTAGAAACCTGGTAGTCAACAAAGCCAGGCTTAATATACTTCTCAGGCAAGAGGTCGACTACCCCATTGATATCCATGACGAGCTGTTGTTTGATCCCTTCCCCTTAACTTTAGAGGAATGCTTAAATATTGGCTTAAGCGATAACCCTGAGATCCGCTTAGGCCGCAATCAAGTTCAGTCCGGCGCCAAAAACGTCGATTTAGCACGATCGGCTCTATTGCCCCAGGTTTCCGTCAACTGGTCCAATAGCTCCCAAGGGACCTCAGCCGGCGTCCGCGACGCCAATGAGTGGAGCATGGCAGCTGTGGCTAGTTTTAATTTCTGGGAATGGGGCCGCTCCAAAGCCGACGTGGAAATCAGTAAGGTCAACTTAAACCAAGCTGTCAACAGCCTAACTAGCTTGGAAGATAATACCAAGCTCGAGGTCACCTCCAACTACCAGACGCTCCTTTCAGCTGGCCGCAACATCTCGGTTGCCGCCAAAGCCGTGGAATCAGCCGCCGAAGATTTAAGAATGGTTTCCGAGCGCTACCAAGAGCAAGTAGCCACCACCACCGAAGTCTTAGATGCCCAAACCCGCTATAGCGAAGCTCAATACGAGTACTACCAGGCCCTCTATAATTACAACTTAGCCTGGGCCTCATTGGAGAGGACCATGGGCCGCAGGGTGACCAAAGCCGGCCTGGCCCCAAGAGAGAGTGCAAACTTGCCCAATTTATGAGGATGTGATATCAAATATTAAGGCGCGGCCTACTTGGCCGCGCCAGCCAATGATCAAGAACCTCAGCGGGTAAACTCTATGCTCCAATTGGTTCGCAAAGTACTATTGGTCGATGCTTTAGGCTATGGCCAGTTTTCAGGGGCCCCAACCGTCGTTATCTTCCTTGAGGCTCCGCTCGATAAATTTAAGATGGCTTCCCTGTCTCGCGAGTTAGGCTCAAGTCAGACCGTCTTCGTCTTAGCCCACAACAAGACCTTCCTCTTAAGATTTTTTAACCAGCTCCTTGAGATCCCCTTGGGCGGCCACTCCTGTCACGCGGCGGCCCACCTTATTTACGAGTTGGGGTTATTGCCGCCCAGTAAACCGCTGACCTTTTTAACCCAAGAAGGCGAACTAGCTGTTAAGTTAACTGAGCCCGACTCTATCTCGGTAACCTTCCCGGCCATTAATCTCACCAAAATGGATAGCGCCAACCTCGAGCTTTACGGATCCATCCTAGCTATTGATCCCAAAAATATCGCCTGGGGGGCCATGACCGCGAGCCGTCAGGCTATCATAGCCGTTGACGCCACGGTTATGCTTAAAAAACTCAGCCCCGACCGAGCAAGACTAGCCAAAAGCGGGGCCTCAACCTTAGCGGTGACCTCAGCTGCCGATACGGTCGGCGGCGAGTACAGCCTAAGGTGCTTTGGACCCAACGAAAATCGGCCCGAGCAACAAGTTAGCGTCAACATCCACCGATCCCTAGCTCCCCACTGGAGCCGACTTTTGGGCACCAAAAAACTCCAAGCCAGGCAATTATCCGGGCGCGGCAGTTTAGTCCAATTAGACGTCTCCACCCCCAACCAGGTCGTCGTAACTGGCCGCTCACGAACCGTGCTGCGATCCGATCTCGTCTTAGAACTAAGCGACGGCCTGAGCTAACCTCCAAAGCCCGGCCAGCCTGAGCCCTGCCCCCATCCTAAGCCCACGTCTCAAGCTGCCGTCCTGAGCCTTTTTAGGTTTCGGGGTGAGTTAGCGCTTTCAACACGCAGCGTGTTTTCATTTAAAAGGCTTGCTCGAACGCGAGGGCGCGAAGAAAAACGGCCGCTGGATCGTGAAGCGGCCGACATTTTAGCCGTGAAATCTCTATTCTTAATGGTAAATTTTCGCAGCTACCAAGGCGGTGGCCCTAGGTAGCGTCATTGGCCTAAGACTATGTTATATCTATTAATTTTTAAATAGGGCTTTTTATCTCCTTGCCCTTTAAGGCAAAACTTTGCTAAAATGGTCCTACGGCGTCATTATGGCGCCTGTTACCCTAAGTTATTAATTTAATTTCTTATTTACGCCAATGAGTAAAGCACCCGATCATAAGCCTCAGCTCTGGGCCTTAGTCGACTGCGCGACCTTTTACTGTTCGTGCGAGAGGCTCTTTAGGCCGGATTTGGCCAATAAACCGGTAGTCGTCTTATCTAACAATGACGGCTGCGTGGTAGCCTTAACGCCTGAGGCCAAAGCCTTAGGCTTTAAGCGTGGCGACGTCTTTTTTAAAAACCGCGAGCGCTTAGATACGGCCGGGGTAACCGTCTTTTCTTCCAACTACGCTCTCTACGGGGATATTTCCAGGCGGGTGATCATGGCCATGGAGTCGCTGGTCCCCCAAGTCTACCAGTACTCCATCGACGAGGCCTTTATACCCTTGCCCGGGCCCTTGGCCGCCCAGGCCTATGAAGTGGGAACGGCCATAGTTGACCGAGTAGCCCAATGGGTGGGGGCGCCGGTCAGGGCCGGCATAGGCCCCACCAGGACCCTAGCCAAGTTGGCTAACCACTGGGCCAAAAAGTTAGGTCCGGTCTTCCAGCTTCAGGCGCCCTCTTCGCCCCTTGAAGACATCTTAGATAAGACCCCGGTTGAGGATATCTGGGGCGTAGGCGGCCGCATTGCGGCCAAATTACGCCGCATGAACGTAAATACCGCTCGCGAGCTTAGAGATCTTGAACCGGCTCTAGCCGGGCGCCTTTTTAATGTCCTAACCGAGGCGACTATCTTTGAGCTCAGGGGCTCCCAGCGACTGACAAGCGATCTCTTACCAGGACCACGCAAGACCATGGTCCAAAGCCGCAGCTTCGGGCGCCGCATAACCGAATATAACGACCTAGCCGAAGCCCTAGCCCACCACTGCGCCGTAGCCGGCGAAAGACTTAGGCGAGAAAATCTCCGGGCCGGCGGCCTGAGCATTTTTTTCGGCAGCGGTTACCACGATGACAAGCCCTTCCAGACCGGGGCCACGGTTAACTTATCGCGCCCCACCAATCACACCGGTCAACTCATCAAGGCGGCCAGCTTAGCCTTAGAGCGCTCATTTGTCGCCGGGCATAAGTACCAAAAGGCCGGCATCATGTTGTTTGAGCTAGTTGATGAGGCCGCCCCCCAAAGGCCGAGCCTCTTTGGGCCGCCGCCGGAAGTCGTTCGCGGGCAAAAGCTCATGGCCGCCCTCGATACCATCAACAGCCGCTACGGTCGCGATACCGTAAGGTACTCAGCCCAGGGCGATTTAGATCCGCAGTGGGGACTAAGGCGCGATAAACTCTCCGAAATCTCCACCACTGATTGGGCGGGCCTACCTAAGGTCAACGCCTAAAGAAAATGAAAAGGCTTTGGGCCGATGGCCCAAAGCCTTTTCAGTTTATTATAATTGTAGATCTATAATACTTTTATACTATCAACATCAACTTCAATGCTGCTCCAATCCTTATCTATCTCGCCGTGTATCTCCACCTTACTCTGGGGAGTCACGTTCTGACCCTCCCATTTACGATTGTCGATATCTACGGTAATAGTTCCGGTCTGATCCTCGAAGAGGTACTTATCTGAGCCTAAATGCCGGACAATGTTACCTTGGAGCATCACGGTGGTGTCATCGCGGTATGTTAAAGCCTGGGCCACGGTGTCTAGACCTGGTCCGGGACCGGTAAAGCCGCCGCCAGTAGCTCCCTTAACGCCCCCTTGGGCTAAGGCTGGAGCGGCCATCATTAGTATAGACGCCACAGCTAAAAGCAATGTTTTCATGCTTATCTCCCTTAGTTTAATGAAAGCTAGTTTATAGATACCTATTGCAGTTATTGTTGCTGTTTTTGAGCCGTTAGTCAGCCAAAAAAAGCGCGACAATGCCCTTAAGACTAATTTCTCGCAGCCCGCCTGGCCGCCGCTCGACCGGTGGCGGCCATCTCTACGGTCTCTTCAATTGCTTTTTCCAGTTGGTAGGGATCGTCGAAGCCAGAAATTTGGACCTTCCTTTCGCCCATTTTGAACCTCTCCGGCGTTCCTGTTGATTTCCCTTCCTGGTATCTAGTGACGGATTTTATCGAGCCGTCGGAATAAAAATCGTACCAGGCGCCGGACTTATAGGCGTCTGTCACTCTACCCGTGGAGATTATGCGACCTTCGGTATCGTAACTATACCGCCGGCCATTAGCCAGGCCGTTAGCGATAGGTACAACGCTAGCTAGCTTTTGACGTCTAGACGCGCCATCCTCTGGCTTATGAAATGTTAAAAAAAGCCCGACAGCAAGGCCCTGACTAAAGCTTACGCTATTGTCGACATTGCCTTCATCGTCGCACTCAATGTATATCCCTTCAGCTAAGCCGTTTTTATAATAGCCAGCCCCGTAAAGGGTGCGCTCGTCTTCGTATAAATCGTAGACTAGCCCGGTGACGGCTTGTCCGTTTTGATCGAGGCATTTATTGGGATCCCAGGAGCAGGTGAGCTTACTGCGATCGAAAATAGTCGTCTTAGCCGGGCTGGAGGTTTGCTGGCTAGAGCTAGAACTCTGGCTTGATGTCGAACTCTGGCTTGGAGTCGAACTCTGTCTGGCGGTATTACTTGAGCTTAAAGCCGATGACGGTGACGATGAAGATGCAGATGAAGATGACGGAGACGCTGAGCTGCCCCTAGTCTGGCTCTTATCAGCTGGAGATTTTGTTTCACTTTGGGAAGTTAGAAAAGACGGCAGCTTAAAGCCAAGATCTGATAGAAAAAATGGCCCCCGGCCAAAACCTAGGCTGACCATAAGAAGTACGACAAAACTTATGATGGAAATAAGCCGAAAGTCGCGGTTAGTGTTAGCTAAAAAGGGCTTAGAGACCGGCTTACTGGCGTTAAAGAGGACCTTGCGCTCAGCTTCTGATAAGTTACCTGCCCGGTCGCCTTCCTCAAGTTTCTTTTGGGCCAGCGACATGTTCCGAAGTTTTTTGGAGTACGAGGAGATAGCTGAAGATCTTAAGGCGCCAAACAGAAAGGCAAAGAGAAAACCTATAAATAGAGGCCCTAATTTAAAAGTATCCGCACTTAGTCGTCTATCATTGTAATAATAAAAACCAGCCGAGACGGCCAGAATCAAGCCAAAGATAAATGGCCACCAACCCATGGTCTTCTTTTGGGCCCTGGTGGAGTCTTTGGGTAATTTTGGGTACCAGTATTTTTCCGGATCCCGGCCATCGAACCAGATCTCATAGGGCTTACTTCTGTAGGTAAAAACCGTGCGGGCTACGGGCAAAAATCCAGCTTTTAGGGGGGAATCGAATTTAACTTCAGCGTCTATTGCCCAATCCTTCTGCCGATCTCCCTTGGCATGGGCCGTGGAAG
>JAITJB010000235.1 GCA_031279155.1 Deltaproteobacteria bacterium
ATGGGTTACTCCTTTATTATATCCCTAAATAGGGTAAAAGCTTTTTGACGGCCTTAAGGTTGGCTGAGCTAACCTGGTCGGGCTGCCTTAGGCCCCTCTTTTGTTTGGTCGTTTTGGTGGTCATTATGTGGCGGGCATAGGCCTTGTTGCGCCTAACTTTACCAGAGGCCGTAGCGCGGAAACGTTTGGCTGCCGCCCGGTTAGTCTTCATCTTGGGCATTGTTGATCTCCTTGGCGCCGGGATCTGGAAAGGATCTAGAAAAGGCGCTGATTGTCTTCATCAAAAAGCTTGCGTCATCTAAAAGCTTGCCTTATCAAAAAGCTTGGCATGTAACTTTTCGCCAAACGTAAGCCAAAAGCCAAAGCCTGAAAATAGGCTTGAAAAACAAGCCCAAAAAGCAAGCCTTGGAATATTACTTGATTAGTAAGGCTTTTGTCAAGAATAAAATTTTTTACCAAAAAGATCCTTGGCTAAGGCGACTAATACTATTTCCGGTGGGGACTCAATAGGAGGATCGGTCTAAAGGCTAGATTGCCTATTTGGGGCGATGTAATCTAAGAGCCAATCGGGAATTTTAACTACTTTAAGCTCTTCATTGAGGGTAGCGTGGAGAGTGTGCCCGGCAACTCTGACCTCACGGGTGTCGCCTAAAAAGAGGCGGTAATCGAAGCGGAAGCTGGCCCTCTTGATCTGAGAGATCCAGCACTCGATGCGGATCATGTCGTCGTAGTGGAAGGAAGCGTAAAAGTGGGCCCAGGCTTCGGTTAAGGGAAAGAACAGTCCGCGTTTTTCAATCTCTACGTAGGGCATATTAATCTGCCGCAGGTATTCGCCGCGGCCTTGTTCAAAGAAGCGGAAATAGTGGCCGTTGTTGACGATTTTCATGTTGTCGGTATCGGCGTATAAGACGCGGTACCAACTGGCGGCGGTAAAGGTTTCGTCGGGACTGTAAAGATCTTTACTCATTGAAATCTCCCAAGGCTAGATGTAGCAAGGGGCTTGTGGTTTATTCTTTAGGCTGGCCAAAAAATAAGTTGGCCAAATGCGGACCATCTTCAACCAAAAGGCCGGTGGCGGCGCAGGAGTTTTCAGAGTAACCAGCGGCCCCGGAGTCTTTCTCGTTGGTACTGTCGTAGATGATAAAGGGCACGGGATCGTTGGAATGCGTTTTTAAACGGATGGGGGTGTAGTGATCGCAAGCGGCCAGCATCTTAAAGGGCCAATTCTTTTCGGTTAACTTGGCAATTATTGGTCCAACTATCTTTTGGTCGAGGTTAGTGATGGCCGCAATCTTATCATCTAAGTTTCCTTGATGGGAGGCCTCATCAGGGGCCTCGAGGTGAACGACAACTAGATCGCCCGTCTCTAAGGCCTCGAGGGCGGCCTCGACTTTACCCCCGTAGTTGGTGTCCAAAAGACCGGTAGCTCCCACGACGTTTTTGGGCGCAAGGCCTGTGGCCAGGCCTAAGCCCCTGATGATATCAACGGCTGAAACCGTGGCCCCGGTTAGCCCCCATCTATCTAAGTAGGTCTTAACCTTAGGTACGCGGCCCTGGCCCCACAGCCAGATGGAATTGGCCGGCGGCAGCCCTCTAGAGCGGCGGCTTTGGTTGACGCTATGGTCGATGAGAATGGGCCAAGAGGCCCGAATCAGATCGGCTAGGGGCTTAGAGTCTTGGTTATTTAGGAAAAAATCTATGGGTTTATCTAAATAGTCGTGGGGCGGGATAGAGGGGAGTCCCGAAGGGGCCTCGGGCCAGACAAAAACGTGGCGGTAGGAGATGCCTTGGTGGATAGATTGACCTTTAGTCAGAGGCATTCGCTCAGTTAAAGTCTGGATGATTTGACCAGCCTCGCTCGATGGGATGTCACCGGCAGCGTGGTTGCGGATGATGGTGTAGTTACCCCACTCCATGGTCACTAAATTTAAGCGGAAGGCCAGATCGCCTTCGCTTAAGGTTACGCCTTGGGCCAGAGCCTCCAAGGGGCCGCGACCGGTTAAGACGCCCTTGGGGTTATAGCCCATCAGGCTCATGATGGCCACGTCAGATCCAGGCGTCATGCCGGGAGGTACGGTTGAGACGCAGCCAATTAAACCTTTTTGGGCTAATCTATCTAAGTTTGGTGTGGCGGCGTACTCAAGCGGGGTTAGGCCTCTGAGCGAGTCTACCGGGTAGTCGCCCATGCCGTCGCCGATGACTATTATGTACTTCATATAGATTTAACCAATTAAATAATTTTTGGTATGATATTGATAAATATATCAACAATCGTCGTTGTCGTGACCAAGTTTGGCCCGGGAATTTTCCCTGTCAAATTACCATTTTTTCCGGTGCTTTTCAATGCGAGTATTTGGGGGGACAGTACAAGAGCCTGAAGGGTTTTTTGCCGCAAGCTTCGATCAGGCTGTTTCAGGCCTGGAAAATAGCATTTCCATGATTGCCCCTTACCCCCTAGTCCTCGTTGGCAACTCATCGGAGGATAGTGATGCGTAAGTTTATTCTTACCATAAATCGCAACCACGAGGGGGATTAATCTTCGTAAAGTTTGGTCTTAGAAAGGCTTAAGGCACATTTTATCCAAAAGTAAGGCCGTAGGGAAGCTGGCCCAAGTAAAACCAACCGAAGCTTAGCCGGCCTACGTAAGACCTAACGAAGTATAGCCGGCCTACGTAAAACCCAACGAAGTATAGGTGGATCAAAAATAGAACCTCTCAAGCTGTTAATCGTTATGCTGATCCGCCAGCCGCTTAAATTCTTGGCCGCGTTAAGACTCTTTAGGCGGCAAATTTGGGATCAAAAAACGTTTTCGACTTAAGTTGGCTTAAATTACTAGCCCAGCGCCAAAAGATCGCGGACGGTGAAGTCGATAGTAACATGCGATAGTTACGTGGGATTTTTTTAAGGTGAAAGCGGACGGCTCTCGACCTTTATAGGCTGAGAGCCACTGGCACGGGTGAGGAATACGAAATTATTTTTTCTGCGCCTAGCGTCCTTTTGCCTTTCCTTGGCATCACCACCCCCCCCCACCTGATAATTTTGCTTATTTTGTTAATATGGACGATTTGGCTAGCCTCGATTGCTTATCATTTTAAATCTATCAATAATCCCAAAAAAACGCCAATACAATCGATAAAAAGCCTCTTGAGCAATAACCAGAGGCTTTTTTAGCCTTGGGCAGTTGCTCTGGCTCATGATAGGACTGCCAGCCAAGATGTTCTTCGGTCAATAATTATAATCAGAACTCATAGTAAGGTAAAATTCTGCAAGGCCTTTTAAGGCTAACCTTATTACTTGCCTATGAATAATTTTGACCACTCCAATATCATCTTGACTATCGCGCTATTTTGGGGCAAAATTGCCTTCCAAAATATCTTGACTCAAATAATTAAAATGCTATAATATAAAACAGGCCGAGGAAAGTTGACGCTTCCCCCGACCCGGCGGAGTCGCCTTCGTTTTATGCCCCTTGAGGATTTTTAAGGAAATTGCCCATAGGGGGGCCTCCTTTCTGGAGGCGACTCCGCACACACCAAAAAAACCTCCAAAAAGTCTTCACGAGACCAGTAGCCATCGTTAAAATGCCCCAAGCATTTTTTCCTGTGGTGAAAAAAAAGTTTCATAATGGCTTCTAGGAGCTTTAAAATATACCGTTAGAACCCAAAGGCAAAGGGCGTTGGTAGGCTTTACCGAAGCGGTTACAGTTGTGGCCGATAGATTTATTGGTGCGGCTAAAAGCCGAACGAACAAATAGTCTTACGTTGAGCCCAAGGGATCGCATAAACTTGTAAACGTCCAGGTTATCACCTGACCTATCAATAATGGCCCTTTTTGCCGGCGGCACTTGAACATTGGCATCAAGAGCCAAGGTGGAGAAACGACAAACTCTGAAGTCGAGTAATATTTATCGCAAATATAGCTTGACAACTCCTGAGCGACGGCTCTTTAGATGTAAAATTAAACAGAGTTTAGGATAAAAATAGAAATTATAAATATTGAGTTAAGGCTCAATACCTAAAAAATCTTAATTCCTTGAACTACCTCAATTTTTATCATGAAAACTGTAAGGCCCCTATTACAGTAGTGTTTTCAAATGCGACTAAGCTTGCAGCCGATAAATTTGGGTGGGTAAACAACTGAAATTTTGGTATTCAAGGTGATGGCAATAGACTGAAAAAGAGTCCTTTAACTTTCAACAGGAGCGAAGCCTAATATGAAAGGTAATCTTTTTAGATGGAAATATTTTCCTAATAGTTGGTATGATTTGCAGTGGCAAAGTGTAATAAATGATCTAACGCCTGATTTTCTTGAATTTTTTGCACCGGAACTAAGCAGAGATCGCGATCAAACAAAATACATTAAGTGTGAACTCGATAAAACATTTCTCTGGCCCGAATTTGGAACTTACAAAGGCACAAAAATCGTAGACATCTTACTGACTGTT
>JAITJB010000255.1 GCA_031279155.1 Deltaproteobacteria bacterium
GCAGACTTGACTGCGGGGTTAGATGAAGGTTGCCCACACAAATCAATCCAAACCGCCTCAGAGCGATTTTTTTAGTCTAGTAAGGCTGTTTAATGGTCTTTGCGCCACACGCACGTTGATAACAGCTTTTCTTACGTTTTGGCAGAGTTCTTTTCGGCCAAGTTACCTGCCAAGACAACAGCGCCTTCCAGACAATTTCTTCCGGACCAATAAAACGATCAGTCAGTTCAGGGTCTAGGTCAAAAAAAGACTTCTAGGTGCTCATGAAAATATTAGGTTTATAGTTCAAGCAGACTGGAAAATTGTCCGATTAACTTATGAACGGTTAGCCATTCCCCGAATTACTATTCTTGCCCTATACTCGGTCCGGCATTGACATGCCATATTTTGCTTAAGAAATTTATAAACCAAAAGCTAAGTCAATGCAACAATAATTTTTTACCCAGGCCTTAGGTTAGGCCTCGAAAACTGCAGTTGAGCCAAGGTTTATGGACCATAATTTTAGAATATCCCTCAAGTTAGCCAAAATAAAGCTTAGCAAAGGACCCCCCAAAAAAAAATTGCCGATAAGCCTTATTTTGGGCTTATGGCATCTAATCTGGAGAGAGAGGCGGCCAAAAAACGCGTAGCTTTTTTTTGACACCCCTCTCAAAGCTAAGCGGGCCGTACCTTTGAAGGTTTTTTGGCCCGCTTATTTTTATAAAGGCTTTGTTTTCTTCTTAAATCAAAGGCCTGAACGAAAAAAACTTATAAACTTGGGAGCTTTTTAGGAGGCGGAACGAGCTGCTCTAATAATAAGCCGGCGTTAAGTAAGGCCCTCTCATCGAAGTGCCGGCCCATGAGCTGCCAGCCAACTGGTAGGCCGTCCTCACCTAAGCCGGCTGGGAGCGATAAGCCTGGGCCGCCGGCTAAATTTAGCGGTAAGGTCATCATGTCGAGCTGGTAGATAGTTAAGGGATCGCTGGTGAAAGCCCCGAAAGGCCAGGCCGGGATGGAAGAAACAGGCGCCAACAAAAAATTACACTCACTTAAGGCGGCCAGATAATCTTCTTGGATAAGGCGGCGCACCTGGGCGGCCTTCCGAAAATAAGCGTCGTAATAGCCGGAAGATAAGACAAAGGTCCCCAACATTATTCGCCGTTTGGCTTCCGTCCCCAAGCCGCGAGTCCGGCTCTCAAGGTAGAGTTCCATTAGGCCATCTTGGTGGGAGTATTTCCTCTGACCATAGCGGACGCCGTCATAGCGGGCTAAATTAGTGCTGGCCTCAGCGGCGGCCAAGATGTAATAGGCGGCTACGCTGTACTTTAGATTGGGGAGCGAGATATCTTTAAACTTAACCCCGCTATCAGCTAAGCTCCTTTTGGCTTCGGTTAAGACTTTGGCTACCTTTGGATCGAAATCAGCTTGCCAAAGTTCAATGGGGAGCCCCAAAACGAGATCTGCCGGCTTAGGGGCCTTTAAATTTAGGTAGTCCCCCACCGGCTTTGACGAAGCCGTTGAATCGAGGCCGTCGTGACCGGCTGTAGCCAAAAGCAGCATAGCGCAGTCTGTTACCGTTCGGGCTAAGGGGCCGGCTTGATCGAAGCTACTGGCATAAGCCACAATCCCATAGCGCGAGACCCTACCGTAGGTGGGTTTTAAGCCCACGCAGCCGCACAGGGCGGCTGGCTGGCGTATGGAGCCGCCGGTATCGGTGCCAAAGGCCCCCGGCGTCTGCCGGGCGGCTATGGAGGCGGCGGCCCCGCCGCTGGATCCGCCGGGGACCCGGCCTAAATCCCAGGGGTTACGGGTGGCCTTAAAAGCCGAAAACTCAGTTGAGGAGCCCATGGCGAACTCATCGCAGTTGGTCTTAGCTAATATAATGGCCCCGGCCTCTTTGAGCCGCTTAACTACCGTGGCCTCAAAGGCCGGAACGTAGCCCGATAAGATCTTAGATCCCGCCGTGGTCGGCGAGCCTTTAAGGCAGAAGACATCTTTAACCGTAAGAGGCAGACCCCACAAGAGGGGCGGATCGGTTACTTTTTCTTTGTCTTTTAATTGAGCGGCCTCCATGGCCTGATCGGCCAAGACGCTCAAGCAGGCCTCAACCTTCGGTTCAGTGGCCTCTATGCGCCCTAGGCACTCTGAGGTCAGATCGGTTACCTTAAACTTCCGCTCCCTAAGGCCTTGAGCTGCCTCAGCTAGGCTAAGCTCCCAAAGCTCACTCATAAATCCTCACAGTTTTAAAAAATAAAAAAGCCAAGGCAAAAAACTTAAACTACTTTCTCAAACTATTTTGGGCACCGAAAAATACCTGCCCACTTTCTCAGGGGCTTGAGAAAGTAATAAATCGGCTACCCCCTCATTAGCTCTTGGCACATCGGGTCTAGGCGGTTCAGGCTCGAGCATGGGCGAGTAGAGGGGCTCGACCCCATTAGTTTCGGCCTCATTTAGGATATCCATGTAGCCTACGATTTTAGAAAAATCTTCGACCAGTTTAGCTAGATCATTTTGGCTGTTTTCGGCCTCATCGCTATCTAAACTAAGCCTTGCCAGGCGGGCAATGGCCCGGGCCGTGCGCTCATCGATACTCATTGTTTCTTACCCTCGCTAATAACTAAAGCCAAGGCCTTAGCCGCTCCCTTGGGATCGGCTGCGCCGCGACTGCGGCGCATGACTTGACCCACTAAAAAACTCATAAGCTTTTCTTGGCCGCCTAAGAATTTTGAAACCTCATCTTGATGAGCTTCTACGACCTCTTGGGCTAATTTTAATAAAGAATCGCTATCAGAAATCTGGAGCACGCCCTTTTTTGAGGCCAATACTTGGGGGTCTGTTCCGCTTTTAAAAAGCTCCTCAAACATCTCGTAGGCCGCCCGGCGGCCCAATTGGCCGCTCTCTAAAAGAGCGGCTAAACTTGCTAAGCTTTTGGGTGTAAGGCAAGCGGTAGAAGGTTTAGTATCAGTTTTAAGGCACAGAGGCAAAAAGAGCTCGTTCATTAAAGTTGCCACGCGTTTGGGCTCGCCGCCGGCCTCGACCGCCGCATCAAAGTACTCGACCGCCTCCCGGCGATCGGTTAAGAGTTTAGCCTGATCTTCTTTTAGGCCCAAAGAAATTAAGCGGGCCAAGGTCTGTTCGATGGGCGCGGGCAGCGAGGCCTTAAGGCTATTTATAGTTTTCTCGGTAACTATGACCGGCGGCAGATCTGGCTGAGGGAAATAGCGGTAATCGTGAGCTTCTTCCTTGGTCCTAAGGGTCCTCGTCTCGTGGTGGGCAGGGTCGAAGTGTAGAGTTTCCTGGCGGACGCTTTGACCAGAAGCGTAGAGGCTTGACTGCCTTTTAATCTCGTATTCGATGGCTTGACCAACAAAGCGGAAGGAGTTTAAATTTTTTATTTCCCCTCTGACCCCGAGCTGGCTGGATCCCTTAGGTTTTAGGGAGATATTGACGTCGCATCTAAATTCGCCCTCTTCTAAGCGCCCCTCAGTTACCTCGAGCCTAATTAAG
This sequence comes from Deltaproteobacteria bacterium, assembly GCA_031279155.1. Taxonomy (GTDB): domain Bacteria; phylum Desulfobacterota; class Desulfarculia; order Adiutricales; family Adiutricaceae; genus JAISWF01. Next base: position 3,487 of record JAITJB010000255.1, read on the forward strand.
AGAGCATGTAGCTTTTTTAAAAATTCTATGGCTTCTAGCGATGAAGAGAGATCGGGCTCGGTTACAATTTCAATTAAGGGGACGCCCGCTCTATTTAGATCAACTAAAGAGCGCCCTCTTTTTTCATCGTGAACGCATTTACCGGCGTCATCTTCTAGGTGGATGCGGTTTAATCTTATGGTTTTGGCCGCCTCCCCCTCGCCTAGGGTTAACTCTCCGCCAGAGCAGATGGGCGGATCGAGTTGGGAAGTCTGAAAGCCATTGGGCAGATCGGGATAAAAATAATTTTTTCTCGAAAATAGCGACCGGTGGTTAACCGTAGAGCCCAGTGCCAAGCCGGCCTTGGCCGCTAATTCCAATGCCCTAGCGTTCATGCGGGGCAGAGCCCCGGGTTGACCGGTACAGATTTCGCAGATATTGGTGTTGGGTTCAGCGCCTGGTTCAGTGGGGCAATCGCAGAAGAGTTTTGTTTTGGTCTTCAATTGGGCGTGGATTTCCAAGCCGATAACCGGTTCCATTTCCATCATCAATACTCCTCATAAGAGGCACAAGTCCGTAAGGGGCTAGTTTTAAGTAAAAGAACTTTGCCAATAAAAGAATTTGGCTAATATAAAGATTCTTGACAGGCCCACCAAAGGCGGCTTGTTGGCATATTACATTTGCTCTGGCCCCTAGGTCAATACTTACTTAGGAGCAAAAGCTTTGCTACTTTCCAAGATAGCCTTTTGGATCTGAGCTAACGTACTTTTATAATTATCCATTAGCTTAGACGGCAGTCCGCGCTTTTGGCCTTCTAGGACAGCTAAATTAGCCAACTCCAAGGCTTCGTTTAGATCGCCCCCCTCAACTAAAAGGAGCCAGGCCAGGTTATTGGCCGCCGCCGGAAGTTTTTCCCGAGATAAGGCCCTACGGTAATTTGACTCGGCTTCTTTGGGATCTCCATCTCTTTGATAAGCTAAATTACCCAAAGCCAAATAGGCTTCGGCCTTTGGCAGGGCCAGGCGGTATTCTTTTTCGGCTAAAACTAAATCGCCTTCGTTTTCGTAGGCTAGGCCAAAATTAAAATGTTCTTCCTTACTTAAGGGATCGTCAATAATGGTAATCTTAGGTAGTAATGAGCAGCCGCTATTGGCCAAAACACTTACGAGCAAAAAAAGAAAAATTACTTTTAATTTCATAGCCCAGCTCAATTTCACCTCTCCCAACCCATGACCGGCTCTTTTTCAGCCGGGGCCACGGTGGAATCTTTTGTAGCCGAATCTGGTAAATCAGGCTGCCGCTTAAACTGCCCGACCCCTTCGGGCGGAGGCAGAGGCACGACCGGATGGATAAGCTGCGGGGCCAAAAGTTCTTGGCTGGTATCCGTGGGGGCGCTATCAGATGGTTCTAAATTTTCGCCTAGGCTATCGGAACTATTTGGGGAAGGCAGTCCTATAAAAGAAATAACCGGCTCCTTGGGCCCGGGGATGGTTAGATCGATATCCACGCCCCTAAACTCCTGAGGCGCCTTGTAATTTAAAGATCCATTTATTTCTCTTACCGGGGGATTTGAGCTAGTTGGGGGATTTGAGCCGCCTAAGCTATTTGGACTAACTAAGCTATCTAAATTATTTTGGCTATCTAAACTATTTTGGCTATCTAAGCTACCATGGCTATTTTGGGCCTTATTGGTCTCATTTTCCATGGGCCCGTCAACTACGATGCCAAAGTTACCGAAGCTGAGCCATTGGGTTAAAATTTCGGCCCAGGGCACCAAAAGCTGGCTAATCTCTCCGGTGTTGATGACTAAGCCGTCAGGGGCATAGCCTAGGGCCACGACAAAGTGGCCCTTGTGGATTGGCCCAATACCGCCGTCTAGTAGTATGATGGTGGGCTTTAAGGCGTCGATATTTTTTATTAGATCGTAGGGCTTCATCGAGCTAAAAGTAGCCTTAAACCCCTGGGCCCTAGCCCATAGGACCAAATCAGGTCCTAGCGCCCCTCTTAAATCCTGGCGCTGAACGTCTTTGGCAACTTCTTCTTTGGTGGTCGGTCGCCCGTGATAGCTTAAAACTGCAGCCAATGTCGAGGGCCCGCAGTGGGAAGAGTCATCGGCGATAAAGGGGACCCTAGGGATGACCCGAACGCTTAAGGGGGCTGAAAAGGGTTCGGGCTTTGGGCCCTTAGAGGTCATAAGGCAGGAAGAAAGAAAGAGGGTAGAGAAAATGAGGCTAGAAAGTAAAATGCTAGAGAAAACGCTAGCTTTTACCAAGCGATTTAGCCAAGTAGCTTTGCCGCGATAGTCTTTCGCACCTAGGCCTAAGGGCCAAGCAATATTGTACGAGCGGTTGATTTTATTTTCCTTCAAAATAGCCTCGGCATGGGGTTTGCGGCCCGCTTGGGAGACTTACTAGTTTTAAAATCTTGGGTGTCAGCCTCATTGGCTAAGGCCCAAAATGGCGATTTGACTCCACTTAAACTGCGCCCAAATATAAACCTATTTTCAGCCCGCGTAAGGTATAGCTTATCTC
>JAITJB010000321.1 GCA_031279155.1 Deltaproteobacteria bacterium
AGCCCCCCTTTAAATCTTAAAAATAGCTCTACATTAGAAATTTTAATTTCATTAAAACTTAATAAAAAATCATATATTTTTGATTTGCCAAATGAGTATATTAATAGTTTTATTATTCCGTCTATAATGATTCCATATGAAATTTTAAGCGAAATTATTGATTCCAATTCCTGCAAGCCCTTGCAACAAGTGTTAAGGGGTTTTATACAGGCGACACAATGAATTCCGAAGAATACACTCCAGAGAAAATGCAGCACCTTTTTGTGGCTGTGGAATTGCCGGACGGCTATGCCATACAACTGGCGGACAATTCGCACGCTCCGTTTCTGGCAGCCTTAGAAATTGCCGCCGCCACGAGGTTTCCGCCAGCAACGATTCCGGATCATATCCGCTCAGACTCCGTGCGGGCGACCTACTGCATGAGGCGGTTGCCAACGGCACTCTCTGGGTAGCCCTGCATACCCCACCAAAAAGTTCCGCAGAAATGCCCGCACTGCCTGTGGGCTACGCTCTCTTACGTTTCATTGATGGCTTTGCTCTTTTAGCGCAAATGGATGTTCTTCCGGAGCATGGACAGAAAGGCCTTGGGACGGGGCTCATTGGGCATATCACGGACTATTTACGCGCCAGGAACGTGAACGCCCTTTATTTGACGACTTTCACGCATGTGCCTTGGAATGCGCCCTTTTATGAGAAGTGCGGCTTTGCTGTCCTTTACAGAAAAGAACAACCATCCTTCATCAAGAACATACTGGAAGAAGAAAAGCAGTATGGCTTGTCTCATCGCATAGCCATGCGCCTGACTCTTGTGCAATAGCGCTTTCATTGTTGTTAGCTTCTTTAATTTTTGCCTCTTGGGGTTTTATGCGCGACACTTGCTGCCGTACCTTGCGACACTTATTTTCTGACATGGCCAGAAAGGGCCCCCGTGAATCGGTGCGGAGCTATGGTAAGCGTAAAATGACGGGTAATAAGTTGAAGCGCCCGGCTTTCCTGCCATAAAAAAGACAAAAGCCCCCGAAGGGTCCTGTCACGCGTCATGCAGCGCGACGATCATCTGCGAGCTTCCTGACCGGGACTGTATCCCGACGGGTAGCCCAGAGTTTCGTTGGCCTGGCGCTGGGCTTCGTCAGGCGGAATGCCTTGAAGCACCAACTCCCCCCATTTGCGGTTCCAGGCAAGAGTGCGCTGCTCACGGCTTTCATCGCTTCGGACAAAGGGCAGACGGAAGTTGTGTCTGGATGGTGATTTGAAGGGACCACGCAAGCGCTGCATCAAGTCAGACAACTTTTTGTTCATCTTCTGCGCTTTGCGGCGCAATCGTTCCGATGCCCGCGCACGCTCCCGGTGCAACATAGGGGCAAGCCCCAGCGCCTCAAAAAGAGCTTCTGTCACAATGCCAATGGCCCGGCAGCCGAAATACGCACCTTCCTCGTTCTGCCGCCGTGGCTGTTTCACCCGCATGAATCCGGCTTCTTTGAGTAGTACTATAGCCCGCTCGCAACGCCGCTGACCGATGCCGGAATCGCGCACAATGGTTCGCATGTCGATGTCGATGAAGCCGCTCGCCGGGGTGGGAGAGCCGAGGCACATGGAAGCCAGATCCAGGTGCCGGAAGATTACTTCCAGCACGATCTGGCAGGCCTCGCGCCGCTCGCTGCGGATTTGTCTACCGGTTCCGTGAAGCGCCGGGCATTTGGCCGGATGAAAATACCAGGCTTTGGTCCGCTCTGCTGCGAGTGAGAGAATACTGTGATTTGGGCCAACGCCGTTGGCCCAATTGGTAATGCCTTGTATTCTCTATAAAAAGCGAGCATCCGCTTGAGATTTCTTTCTGAGAAACCTTTGACTTCCGGCAGTTCGTTACGGATATCTAAAGCTAGCCGTTGAATGACTTTCGCTCCCCAGCCCTCGGTATCACGTTGTTCATCAATAATGTGACCTACTTCCCAATACATAAAAAGCATTTCCGCATTGGCGGACAGGGTCGCCCGAATTTGTGCCTGGCGGATGCGGTCTTTTATTTCTTTCAGCAATGCCGGATAATTATTCATGCTACTTTCCCATAAACTTATGTAGAAGCCGCGCTTCCAGCGCCTTACGTTCTTTGCGGCCACGCCCGATTCTGCGGGCATGGTGGCGGGCGGTTTTCTTTTGCTTCGAGAGCTGCCAATATTGCCGTCCGTCTTTTCCCATATCCCAGACGTTGCTGAGTTGGTTCACAGAGACGGGCAGATTGCCATCCTCGTCATCCAGAGAAGAAGAAGTCAGTGCCGTCCGCTCATGAGCTCGCCAGCGACGGTGCCAGATTCTTTTATCATCCTTCTCGCTACGGCAAGTTGTCCAGCCCATAATCGGTTTTTTGCGAACACTGCGGCTCATGATGCTTCCCTCATCCACATATATTAAGACGTTCACCCATTACATTTCGCTGGATAAGCAACGGCGCAGACGTAGCGCTAAACTTCAACCAGACATCCGTAATTATCAAAAGCCCCTGCACTTTCATAGCCCCCGGAACGGCGGGGGTACCCCAACTGATTGGAAATAATCTGAGTTTTCCCCACGCGCTGAGTGTCACATTCATGGGTATGCCCATATATCCACAGGTCAGGCTCATATGTTTCAATATAGCTGCCCATTTCGTATGAGACAAATGCCGGTTCCAGCGGGCTCAACAGATATTGAGATCTGGGGTTTATGACCGGCGCATGATGGGTGATGATGATATTGGGGCCAGGTCGTTGCGTCCCATACCAGCGCTCCAGGGCGGCAATAAATTGCTGATGCTGCTCAACACTGTATTCTGGGGTGAATAGCCCCTCATCGTTAAGGATATACCGAAAATCGTTCAAAGCGGTTTCCGCATGGCGCATTGCTGCCGTATTGCCGGATCTGAAGCTCGTCCACATTGTCCCGCCGAAGAAGTTCACGCCATCAATGGCAATACCCTCATCACGCAGAAAATATACCTGCGGCAAGCTTTCCGCCAGCCAGGCTCTGAATTCTTCTTCATTCTCCCGCATAGGCATGCGCGTGTAATATTCATGGTTCCCGGCGACGAACAGAACAGGCTTTTCCCAACCGCTCAGCAGTTTTTCCAACGGTGTGAAATCTCTAAAGGTAATGATGTCGCCAGCCAGTACCAGGAGGTCTCCGTCGATATCCGGCGGCAGCTCCAGTCATGTTTGAATTCAAGATGCAAATCTCTATAGTTAATGATTTTCATACTTTCGTGTCCGGAAAGAGTGGATTTTTTCCGACGTATTTTCCAGCCCTTTCTTAGATATTTTATTGCCTCCAGGGTGGACACGCAATCGCATTTTTATTGGACACCCCTCGCATTTTATAACTCTCCTTGATATAGCTGACCTTGCACTAACTTTTTACAATCAAGGAAACCATGAACAGAATCAACGTAATATGCCTTGGTGTCCGTGACATTGTGAAGGCGCGGGCCTTCTACCGTGACGGCCTGGGCTTTACCACGCCTAACAATGAAGAAAAACCGGATGTGGTCTTTTTCAGCAACGGCGGCACGAAGCTCGAACTGTTTCCTTGGCGGAGTTGGCCAAAGACATCAACGACATCAATCTTCCGGCAATCGGCACCGGGTTCGGCGGCATCACCCTTGCCTTCAATGCCAAAACCAAAGAGGAAGCGGATGCCATTTTCGCCAAGGTGGAGAGCCTGGGCGGCAGGATCGTCAAACGTCCGGAAATGGCCTTTTGGGGAGGCTACAGCGGCTATATCCAGGACCTGGACGGCTATTACTGGGAAATAGCTTACTGGGACGGTTGGCGGTTCGATGCGAACGATATGCTGATCATTGATGAGCAGCTCTTTGACGAGTAAATTCTACAACGACTTGTAGTTAAGTTGAGCAATGAGTCTACAAAAGTACCTATCTAGAGATGGATTTGGAATAATTTACTCTAATAATATCTCCGAATAACTTCATTGACGAACTATACATTATTTCTATGTGCTTTTTTGTGAGATCATCAACCACTCCATCGCTAAAGCTCATGATACTCACACTTTTCTTGCCTATCTCCGGTGAGTTTATCATCAAACACCCAAGGCATTCAGCCATTTTTTCACAATTATCATAATTTTGCTTTAAGCATACATTTGCTAGAAACCGACAAGTCTATACATTGTAAACCAAAGTTACATGCAGAATCTTCAAATAAAAATGAATCTTCAATTAATTTGCCAACATTAAATGCAATATAATTGCTTTTAATAGTATTTTTGTCTTTTTTATATATTTCTTACAATATCCAAGTTTTTATCTTTATTGTTCTTTGACTTGTAATATTCAAAGAAATATTGGTAATTGCTTGTTTTGTTTTCATAATAGGAAACGATTTCGATATAGAGCGACATGAAATAAGGCTAATGTATATATATTGAAAAAATTTTTCATATTTATTTCTTATGGCCCCTTTTTGATCTACAACCCAATTAAAATTGGATAGTGATTCTGGATTATGCTCTGCATAATATGGTATTATTTTTTCTATTAGGTCACATATCAAATACACTTGTAGCATATACTGATAATATTCCTGATTGGATATTGCATCTGAAGTTTAAATAATTTCAGAGTAATGGGCAATATTCTCTTTCTCTGTTCCGCCATAAACAGTTATAGCATTCTTCATATTGTTTTTATGTCTTAGAAATTTATCATTATTAATATGGTGCGTTGGCGCTGCTAAAATGTGCAGAGTATACCCAATCGTGCTTAAATTTGCCAAAAACTCCATATAATGTTTTGACTCATCAGTCCTATTTCGTTTCTTGAACTCTTCACTGATGTCCACACCACAACTTGTTTTTAGCTTATTAAGCGCATATTCAAGATCTTCAAGCGAATTATCAGGAACAACCAATGCGCCAACGCTACTCCAGCTATTCGGATTCGTTGACTCAAAAAAAAACTCCAGATTCATCTATAAAAATATGCATAAATATCCTAATAGTGTGACAGCGATCAGCGTCTTAGGCTAAAGATTTCTGTTGCTATACTTTTCCAATATCATCCAGAAACACCTTTTACAACATACCGTCATTACAGATATTTTTCCGGATATTGACAAAACCGCTTTCGCCAAATAGTATTATATCTTCGATATTTGGGACGTACCTGTCCATCCCCTTGGGGACGCCAAAAATTTCAAAGAATAAAAGAGACATAAAAAAAACCCGCAAACCCGGGTTTTTTTATGTCTTTTTTTTAGGCTCGTTGGGCCACTAACCATGACCAATAGTAGTCTTTGTCAACTACCTTCTCGCAATAGCCTTTGGCCCGTTTGTCTACGATAAATTTAACTTCATAGCCCAAAGAGGCCAAAAAGTCCCAAACCTCTTTTTTTGACCAGCGATTCCAGTACCCCTTAAGGTGGTTGAAGTCGGGATCGAGATAGCCGTCGGTCTCGTAGGTAATGACCGTCATGGGTCCAAAATTATCACGGATAATTATTAAGCTTGCGCCTGTTTGGCTTAAGCGGTCCAAAGGGGCCCGGAAATCAGGGTTAAAGGAGAGGGTATTAATGACTACGGCCACGTCAAAACTAAGACCGCGCAGATAACTTACGTCGCCCAAAATAATTTTAGCGGGATCAAAGCCTTTCTTTTTAAAAGCCGCTCTAGCTAATTTGACCATCTTGGGGCTAGAATCTAAGCCAAAATAATCGGCGTTAATCTGGCGGCTTTTTAGCGAATAAATAAAATGCCCGCCGCCGCAGCCAACGTCTAGGAGCCTAAAGTTAGAGCTTTTTTGGTATAAGCCGACAAGCTCGGCGCCCTGGGCCGCGCAGTCCATTTCAGGGATCAGATCTAAGGCCCTTTGGCGACAAAGTCGCCTTAAGGCGACCGAATGCTCCCAGATATTTAAGGCCGGATCCGGAATCACGTGGCGGCCTCAGGTGGCGTAGGGACCTTGGGGGCAATAGGGTTATCAGGATTATTAATATTATCGATATTTCCGGCCTCATTAGCTATAGGAGCCTTAGGCAAATCAGGGAGCGAAACTGCCGGGGTTTCCGCAGCTGCCGTAACTTCCGTAGCTACCGGGGCTACAGGGGCTGCCGCAGCTTCCGTAGCTGCCGGGGGCATAGACTCCTTAGGCTCGGCCGCAGCGTTTTTTACTTGGGCCTGGCCTGCGGCCTCTGGGCTTTCATTGGGGAGTTCGGCAATAAGACCTCGGTCGAGGGCCTCCTTGAGGGCCCCCATAATCCTCTCGCGGCGGTTTTTAATGGTCGCATCTAACCTACCGGCGTCAGATTCCATGACCAGATCGCCGGGACCTAAGGCCTCGTCGGGGACAAATTCGATGTTGACTAAGCCGTCGAGCTTATCTCTAAGTTTTAACCTGGCCGCCTCAACTTCGGCTAAATCTTCTGGACGCAATCGGAAAACGGCCCGGTGGGCTTTTTGGAGGTATTCCACGCAGGCCTCAAAGGCCCCGGCGGCTAAGCCCCGGCCATTTTCAATTTCTTTATTGACAATAGCCTGGGCCGCTTCCACGGCCAAAGTTACCATGAAGGGCGCTTTTTTCTGCCAAAGCTGATGCCAAATCCCGCCTATCTTACTGGCGGCGGCAAAAAAACCCTCAGCTTTTTTTAGTACTTCTGAGCGACCTATCTCTAAGCCCTCAGATAGGCCTTTTTTTAGGCCTTCGGCCTGGCCCTTTTCGGTCATTTGGGCTAAAACGGCTTGCGATTCCTCTTTAAACTTAGCTTCCAATTCCGTCCGCTTGTTTAATAATTCGGCTTCTAGTTTATCGAGCTGAGCTTTTTGGTTATTTAGAGAATTTCTTAAGTTTTCAAGCTCTTGGCTCTGGGCCGTAAGTTCGGCTTGTTTGGCTAGATTTTCCTTTTGGGAGGCTTCTAAGGCTTGACGCTCACTATCGATCGTAGCCGCCTTGGCTTTGGCCTCAGAAATTATAGCCTCAGCTTGGCTTTTAGCTTTTGCCCTTTCCTCTTCGGCCTCTTGATTGACCTTATCCATTAGCTCTTTTGAGAGATCGGCGCAATCAGCCTTGGTCGCCTCAATCATCTGGTCCTTAAGTCTTCGGCCTTGATCGAAGGCCGTAAAAACTATCTCCTTGGCCTTTTTGTTGGCCCTATCTAAGGTGTTGATGATGTTAGCGTCTCTGAGATCTAGATCCTTATAGGCGAAGTCGGCCTCGGGGGCCGGCCTCTCCATTTCTTTATATTCCTGTTTGGTTTCAATCTTGCCGGGATCAAAGGGCCTAAAGAGATAGCCTAAAGAGGGTCCGCCTAGATCGACTTCCGAACCAGATGAATTATTGGTAATTTGACTTTTTTCAAAGGTATTTTTTGGGGATTTGGGTTTTCCTTCTTGGCTCTGGTTAAAATCAGCTCCATGTTGCCCGGGCTTAGCTGCGTCGTTATGTTCGCCCTTAGGCGCGTCCTTAGCTGCGGGCCTAGCTTTGGGCTTACTAAAGTCTTCAAAGGTAGCTGTTTTGGGCACAAAAGATGGGGGCGCCTGGCTTTCTTTGACTCCAAAGGTCTGGACATCGAAGCCATCGACTTTTAGCGGCGAGTCATCTAACAGCTGACCTTTAAATAATAGCCTCTCAGACAAACTGATCGCCTCCATCGCCCTTACCGATGACTATCTTACCTTCGGCCTCGAGCTTTTTAGCCGCCCGAAGGATAGATTGTTGGGCTTTTTCCACGTCGGCCAGTCTCGTTGGTCCCATGGCCTCTAAATCTTCACGGATCATTGAAGCGGCGCGCTCGGAGAGGTTAGAGAAGATCTTCTCCTGCATGCCAGGGGAAGCGCTCTTAAGGGCCAAGGTCAATTCGTCGTTATTGACCTCTTTTAAGATGCTCCGGATGGAACGGTCGTCGACGTTTATCAGATCCTCGAAGACGAACATGAGTTTTCTGACCTCATTGGCCAGATCGCTTCGCTCTTCTTCAAGCTTAGTTAAGATGGCGTTTTCGGTATTCTGATCGACCTGGTTTAAAATCTCCGCCACCGTTGAACTGCCGCCAGCCGGGCGACCGCCCACCGGGCCTTGGGCTTTTATCTCTTCGCGCAGGACCTGCTCGACCTCATCTAAGGTAGAAATGGGAACGGTATCTAAGTCAGCGATTCTGAGCATGACGTCTTGCTGAAGCGGCTCAGGAAAATCGCTGATGATCTGAGCGCTCTTGGAGGGATCGATATGGGCTAAAATCATGGCGATAGTCTGCGGGTGCTCGTTTCGCAAAAAGTTTCCCAAAGCTTTCGCATCGATATTTTTGATGTTGGAGAAGGGGACGGGCGAGTTGACGTCTTGGATAAGACCGTCGGCCCGGTCGCCCTCCAGAGCGCGGCCAATGGTGTTTTTGAAAAAATCATCGCCCTTAACCCTGATCTCAGCTGGCTCGTCCATGGTTTGAATGAACTCCCATAAAACGTCCTGAATTTGTCCAGGGGAGACGTTTTGAATGGTGCTCATAGCTTTACCGAGACTTTTGATCTCAATATCGTCAAGTTCTTTGAAGATATCGGTGGTAAACTCTTCGCCCATGGTCAGCAAAAAGATGGCGGCCTTCTCAGGACCTGTCAGATCCGGGGCGGTGGGTTTTTCCTCGCGGGCCATGGATTATTTCTCCTGGGCGGTTTCCTGAGGCTTTTGCTCGATCCAGCCTCGGATGAGCCCCACGGTCCGGTCCATGTTGTCGCGGGCCAAGGGCATGACCTTGTCACGGGTCAGCTGACCGTAGGCCAGTCTCTGTGGGGTTTCTTCCATCTCGTCGGGCTCTTCATCATCGTAGCGGTCCACTTCCTCAGGCTCATCTGGTATGATTTTGCTATCGGGGATCTCAGCTGGCGCGGTGGACATAACCACGCTTTCCGGGGGCGCCTCGCGGGGCGGTAATGGCAGAGGTAAGCTCTCGCTGCCGGGGCCGCCGCCTAAGGTCGGATAATCTGGCAGCACGGCCTGCTCAGCGCCAGAACCCACCGGCTCGACCTCTTTTTTCAGCCAATTGAGGATGGGCCTGATGACAAAGAAGAAGAAGAGAATTATGAGGATGAGATTTAAGAAGGGCCGGCCAAATTCTCTTAGCAGATCTAGCCAAAACATAGCCCAGACCGAGACGGTTTCCTCGCGGTAAAATTCCATGCTCGTCACTGACACGGTGTCGCCTCTCGATTCATTAAAACCTACGGTATTTTTTATGGCCTCCCGGAGCTGCTCTAAGCGGTCTTCGGGCAGAGGATTAAACACTCTCGAACCGTCTTCGGCCAGGGTAAAGAACCCGTCAACTAATACAGCAACTGAAACCTTCTTGAGATCGCCTGAGGAGGCCATGGTCTGCCGTTTGATGTTGGTGACCTCGTAGTTAGTGGTCTCCTCGGTGTGGGAGAAGACCTCTTGGTTACCACCCTGACCTGAGTTCTGACGGTTAGCCGTCCCTAACTCGTAAGTCGCGTTCGGAATGCCGGCATAAGCCCGACCTGGCCCCTGGCTGCGCTCTTGGATGCGCTGCTCGCTTCTAACCGCCGTGCGCTCAGGGTCGTAAATATCTTCGGTCGTCACCACCTCTTTGAGATCGAGCTCAACATTAACCTGAGTGGTGGCCTTATAAGGTCCTAAGACCTTCTCTAGCATGGCGTTGATGCGGTTAACCAGATCGCGCTCGAAGGCCCTCTTTTGCTTGAGCTGGTCATCGTTTAGTAGGCCTGGCTTTTGAGAGTCCTTACTCCACAAAAGTCCGCCTTCAGTATCGATAACGGAAACGTTTTCTGGCTTAAGCCCGTCGACGGCTGAGGTCATAAGATGGACTAAGCCCATGATCTTGGCTTTGTCCATTTCCGCTCCCCGCCTTAAGGATAATACGACTGAAGCGGTGGGCTCCTTTTGATCTTCGATAAATAGAGTTTCCCTTGGGACCGTTAAATGGATCCTCGCGTCAGAGACCTCCGGAAAGCGCATGATGGTACGCTCAAGCTCGCCGGTTACGGCCCTTTGGAGCTTAATTTTCTGCTCCATGTCGGTGGTCCCGAGCTTAGATTGGTCAAAAAGCTCAAATCCCACGCCGCTTTGGGCCGGAAGGCCCTTCATGGCCAAGTCTAATCTGATTTCCTGGGCTTGACCGACAGGAAGCTCAATAGTACTGCCATTTCCGGAAAGCCTATAGTCGACGTTTTGCTTTTTCAGTTCTGTTGTGATGGCGCCGGCGTCTTGAGCGCTCAGATCGGTGTAGAGAACCTCATATGGGGTGCGACTATTGGAGATGAGAAAATAAATCAGCGCGCCGGTAACCAACAAGAAGGCTAGGCCGCCAAAAATAAGCTTCGATGGCGCGGTGGCGGCGATGCGCTCGCGACCTCTGGTCACCTGCTCGGAAAGACTCATGGCCATACGGGTTTCCTCTCTAGCCGGGGAACCGGCGGAATCTGGGGCAAATAAACCCGTTTCTAGATCTTAGCAAAATGTAGGCCACTTTTTCCACTGCCAATTGAGCGATGCCTGAAGCCGGCTTTACTTCCTTAGCTCCTCAGCTTCACTAGCTTGCCTTGCTTGCCTAGCTTCCACTTCCTTAGCCGCCTTGGCTTTCTTAGCTTTCTTAGCCTCCCTTTGGTAGATTAGCTCAGCTAGCTGGTTGCCCCATACTATTATACCAATATATATAGTCCGACGGTAGTCAATTTGAGGCTAGGCTAAATTTATACCCCCTAAAAAAACTAACCCCGGTCAAATTTATCAAATCTGACCGAGGTTAAAAAACAGTCTGTCTGGACATAAAAGAACATATACGGTCATAGATGGCCATAAATGGCCGTCTATGACCGGCTATATTAGTTTATGATCTTACTCAGGCCCCGCAGCAGTGTTTATACTTTTTTCCCGAGCCGCAGGGGCAGGGATCGTTTCGGCCAACCTTTTGCGTGGTCCGGCGTTCGGTTTGCTTGGCTTTGGGTTGTTCTCCCCCGCCTCGTGAGAGGGTCATCTGGCGCTCGCGGGGCGTAGGCGGCGGGGCGTCGTTGAAGCCCTTAATTTGAGCCCAAAAGATAATCGATAAGCTTAAGGTTCTGATTCTGGCGATCATTTCTTCGAACATCTCGAAGCCCTCGCGCTGGTACTCTCGCAAGGGATCCTTTTGGGCGTAACCGCGTAGGCCAATGCCGTCTTTGAGATGATCCATGGAAAGCAGGTGATCTTTCCACTGCTGATCTAATGACGATAGTAAGACGTAGCGCAAAAAGGATAAATAACTTTGATCTTCGAGCTCTTGGCGGCGCATATCTAAGCGCTCTTTACCGCGATTGTAGAGAAATTCCACTTTGGCCGAATCTTCAAGGGCCTCAAAAGCCTCTTGATCGTTAATTAAAAAACCACCTAAGGGGCCAATTTGACCGACAAAACTTGACCAACTCGATTCCTCAGTTGTGTTATCACGAAAGGCTATGTACTCAGAGGCCACCAACTGGCTCTCCTGGTCGAGGTAATCTATGACAATATCTTCAAGGTTGTTGGAAGTAAGTATGATCCTTCTTTGAGTATAAATAACCTCTCTCTGGCGATTCATAACGTCATCGTATTCAAGAAGATGTTTTCTTATGTCAAAATTTCGGCTTTCAACGTTTTTCTGAGCGTTTTCTATGCTTTTAGCAATAATCGGCGATTCCAAGGGCAGGCCCTCGCCCATGCCCAAGCGGCCCAAAAGGCCTTTGAAGCGGTCGCCGCCAAAGATGCGCATCAGATCGTCTTCTAAGGAGAGGTAAAACCTCGATTCGCCTTGATCGCCCTGCCGGCCGCTGCGGCCGCGCAGCTGGTTATCGATGCGCCTTGATTCGTGGCGTTCGGTGCCTAAAATAAATAAGCCGCCAAGCTCCGGAACCCCGGGACCCAAGACAATATCGGTTCCGCGGCCGGCCATGTTGGTGGAGATGGTCACCGTGCCGGGTTGACCAGCTAGGGCGACAATCTGGGCCTCTTTCTCCAAATGTTTGGCGTTTAGCACTTGGTGGGGAATACCCCGGGCGTTGAGCATATTGGAGACTAATTCGGAATTATTAATAGAAATAGTACCGACTAAGACCGGTTGGCCCTTTTCATAGAGCTCGGCTATCTCATTGATAACGGCTAAGTATTTCTCTCTAGACGTCCGGTAGACCAGATCGGTGTGATCGCTTCGGATCATCTTGCGGTGGGTGGGCATGACCACCACCTCGAGGTTATATATCTTGGCAAATTCCGCCGACTCAGTGTCAGCCGTACCGGTCATACCGGCTAGCTTATTGTACATGCGGAAGAAATTTTGGAAGGTAATGGAAGCTAGAGTCTGGTTTTCGTTTTCGATCTTAACCCGCTCTTTGGCTTCCAGGGCCTGGTGGAGGCCGTCGGAAAAACGCCTGCCGGGCATGGGCCTTCCGGTAAACTCATCGACAATTATCACCTGGCCGTCTTTAATGAGGTAGTCTTTATCCAACTGAAAAAGGGTATGGGCTTTTAAAGCCTGATTTAGATGGTGGAGCACGTCCATGTTGGTGGGATCGAAGAGATTTTTAACCCCCAAGATGCTTTCGGCTCTAGCTACGCCTTCTTCGGTTAAATTTGAGGTCCTGGCCTTTTCATCGACGCTATAGTGCTCGCCGTCCTGAAGCCTAGGAATGACCCGGTCGACTCGGGTATAGAGCTCAGTTGATTCCTCAGCCGGGCCAGAGATGATTAGAGGCGTTCGGGCTTCATCGATTAAGATGGAGTCCACTTCGTCTACGATGGCGTAGAAAAAATCCCTCTGAACGTAGTCAGCCGCGCTAAATTTCATGTTGTCGCGCAGATAATCAAAACCAAACTCGTTATTAGTTCCGTAGGTAATATCGGAAAAATAAGACTGGCGTCTCTCTCTATCGCTTAAGCCGTGGACAATGACCCCGGTTGATAGCCCCAAAAAGGAATAAATCTGCCCCATCCACTCCGCGTCGCGCTTGGCCAGGTAGTCGTTAACCGTAACCACGTGGACGCCTCGACCTAAGAGGGCGTTAGTGTAGACCGGTAGGGTGGCGGCCAAGGTCTTGCCTTCGCCGGTTTTCATCTCGGCAATCTTACCTTCATGGAGAACCAAGCCGCCCATGAGCTGGACGTCAAAATGCCTCTGACCTAAGACCCTGGCCCCGGCCTCCCTTACGGTGGCAAAGGCTTCGTTGACTAAGTCTTCAATTTCTTGACCGTTATCTAGGCGCTGACGAAAGTCAGCCGTCTTGGCGGCTAGATCAGCGTCTGAGAGCTTACGAATGTTCGGCTCCAAGGCGTTGATAGCGTCCACTCGCTCAGCTAGGCGTTTAATCTGTCGATCGTTAGCTGAGCCAAAAATCTTCTTTATAATATTGAACATACTTACTTTTCTGCTTGTCCTAGGTTTTTTCCACCAGAGACTTACCTAGGCGGAAAACCACAGGGACGCTGTAGCGTCTTTGAGGGGTATGGCGAGAAAGGTGGGGAGGAAAGGCGCGGGGGCTCAGTTTGAGACCTCCGTGGGGGTCATTGGCGTACTTGCGAAATACAATGGATCGATATGTACCCCGCCCAATACGGTTTCAAAATGGAGGTGGGGACCAGTGGTTCGGCCGGTATTGCCGATTTTGGCGATCTTCTGGCCGCGAGTGACAACTTGACCGGTCTCAACTAAGCTCTCCGACAAGTGGGCATAGCGGGTGGTCAGCCCATAGCCGTGGTCAATGGTGACCATTAGGCCGTAGCCGCTACTGGACCAGTCGCTGGAAAGGACCGTGCCGTCAGCTGGCGCGTAGATGGGGGTGCCAATGGGACCAGCTAAATCAATACCTAAGTGCATATCCGAGCCCTGAGAAAAGGGCGAGGCCCGGTAGCCAAAGCCTGAGGTAAATCGGCCATTAATGACTGGAAGTATATTTGGCGTAGCCGAAAGAAGACTTTGGGAGCCTTTAAGGGCCGAAGTCAGCTCGCTTAAGGCCATATCGACCCCGGCGGCATTGCGCTCTAAGCGATCGAGATCGCTGTGGAGGGCCTTAATGACCTCAGCTGGACTTTTCATCTCATAATCGCTCTCGCTGGAAGCTGGCGAGAGTCCGCCTTGGCCCTCGCGACCGCCCCAGGTCCAAGCTACCGTTGAGGTCAAAGCTGGCCAGACCTCTTCTAGGGTGGAAGTCTCTGGCAGGCCTAAGCTGCGATTAAAATCCCTTGTTAGTAGGGTCAGATCGCTTTCGCGGGCGCGCAGCGATTCAATGGATTTGTTCATGTCCTCTAGGCGCTCGCCTAGGGCCAAAAATTGGCTGTCTTTGCCAGCGCTCTCGCTTCTTAAAAGAGCGAGTTCCAAGGACTGATCTTTAACCCGACCTAAGGTATGCCAAGCGTAAGCCGAATAAAGGGCGAGCGATGAGACAAAGAAGAACAGAAAAAAAAGTCCCAATTTAGGCCAAAAAGCTGAAGCCGAAAAATTTTTAACTTTCGACTGCCCGCCTTCCTCGCTCATTAAACATATCCGGTATCGCTTAGCCATAAAACTCCAATAGTCAAAAAAGTCAGCTGGCAGAAACCAATCCCGTGGCGGGATTAAATTTCGTCATTACATTACTAACACATCAAAATTTGCTTATCAACTATAAAATCAAAAATCGCTGGCGTCAACCCCCCATTTTTTTCCTTTTGGCGGCGGCCTTTTGAGGGGTTAGCCACCAGATAACCCCAACTAGATTTTGCCCAGGTCCATATTTAGTAGGTAAAAAGCTTGTTTGAGAGCCTATTTTGAAATGACAATTTACGGCTAAAATATGATATAATTTACTATTAGCCCGTACCCTAAATTTTTTAGGGTCACCTTTCGGGCGATGGAGCGTTCAAACAGTGCCCCCTAATAAACGAAAAAACCGCGGCCACCGCCGTAAAGCCATCTATATTTTCCCAAATTTATTTACGACTTTAAGTTTATTTGCCGGCTTTTACTCCATCATAAGTTCCATCCACGGGCGCTACGTTACGGCGGCCTTTTTTATCTTGTTGGCCGCCATCATGGACGGGCTTGACGGCACTGTGGCCCGCATGACCAATACCACCAGCCGCTTTGGCGTAGAGTATGATTCGCTTTGCGATTTACTTTCTTTTGGGGCGGCGCCGGCCGTTTTAGTCTACCTGTGGGCTCTTAAACCTAGCCAGCTGCACCTATGGTGGTTTCTCCCCAACCCGGAAGATAAAACTTTAAGTTTGGGCTTTGTGGCCGCCTTTATTTTTCTGGCTTGCGGCGCGCTACGGTTAGCTAGATTTAATGTCTCCGTAGGCCACCGCGATCCCGGATTCTTCCAAGGCCTTCCTATCCCTGGCGGGGCCGGCTTAGTGGCGGCGGCTGTCTTGTGGCACCATCGGCTAGCCGACCGCATCATAGCTCCCAACGGCCCGCTGATTCTCTTGTTAATTATTGTCTTGGCCTTTTTAATGGTTTCAAATTTTGATTTTATTAGTCACAAAAATAAGATTTTTCTTAAAAATAACCGCCCTTTTGAAACCTTAGCTTTTTTTATTATTCTTTTAGCTTTTTTAATCATAAAAGCCAAAACCGTCCTCTTCCCCTTGGGTTTTGCCTATCTGATCTCTGGCCCCATTATTACGGTCATCAGAAAGTTTAGCCGCAAAACTCAGCCAGATTTTAATGATTTACCAGATCAAACAGACTTAAATGATTCGGCGGTCGAATCCGACCAGCCAGCTTCTCTGGAGCCCAATTTGGATCAGTTTAATACGCCTGATAAAGAAGGCTAGATCCCGATTTTTTATGAACCCGACCCTTTTGAAAGTCGCTATTGGCGCCCTGGCCGTCTTGGCCTTGGTCCTTTTTGTCATTAGCCGCCAGCGAAACAAAAAGAAAAGACCTGTCGCTGGCGGGCGGGGACCGGTGCGCTTTAGCCGGGAATCCTTAGAGACCCCGACTCGGGGGAAACCCTCCAAAAACCGCCCAGCCAGTACGCCGGTTGCAACCATTGCCGTCTACGCCGCCGGGGCCATACTTTTGGCATGGGTGGGTTTATCGTTTGCTAACCGCCTTAAAGAGAACCCTAACCCGGCTGAAGCGGCCGCTCCTACACCACCCTTACCTAGCCAATCCGAAGGCGCCCAAGAAGAACCGCCAAAGTTTTCAGCTAGCCTATCTGGTAAGCTCGAACCCCCGCCTTCGCCGCCTCCGGTCTCATCGTTTGCCCCGGATACTCAAGAGATCGTAGCGGCGCCGGTCAATTCAGCCAATTTGTCTACTCCTGTAAATTCTGCCAATACCGCCGCCCCTGTGCCCGAACTCCTCTCTAGCCCGGCGGCTAGCGCAGGTCAGGCTATGATCTCCAAACGCGAGCTACCAAGCGTCTTACCGAACAATTTTGTTCCCTTCGAGCCGTCCAACTTACCGAGCTCAGAAAACATGATCGTCGCGGCCAAAGCCATGGCCCCGGACATCAGCCGCATGGAGCCCGTTGGCCGCAATCTTACGCCTCCTAGTGACGACGGCCAGGCTGAAAAACCCCTAGTTAACCGAGGCGCGCCCCCCGTAAGGCCAAAACTTACGGCCCCGCCGGCTCGCGCCGCCGCCCCGGTCGCCAGGCCGCCAGTCGTAACCCCTGGGCAAAAGAGATCCTACACGGTCCTTTTAGGCTCCTTTGTTAAACCCGAAAACGCCAACAACCTACGCGATAAGCTCCAGGCTGCCGGCCTCCCGGTTACGGTCACCGAAGTTACCATCAAAAATAAAGTCTGGTTTAGGGTTATGAGCGGCGCCTTCGAAGATCAAGGTTCCGCCGAGGCCTATGTTCGCGAGCTTAAACAACGCAATCTTGTCGATAATCCCGTAACCATTCAGTAGGGGTTAAATAGCGCCTCATTTTGTTTAGTGGAAATTTTCCGGATTTCATAAATCTCTACGGAAACATCACTTAACAATCGCAAATGGCAACCTGAGCGCTTACCGCCAATGGATGGATTCATTAACCGCCTAGGGCTGTAAGCTTAACTAATAGGCTCTCCTAAATCACATAATCCCGCTATTAAGCTGCGTCTGACCTATCCCATGCCCACTAAGCGCGCCATCTCAACTCAAATAATCGCCGAAGAAGTCAAAAAACTCTTTTTGACCACTGCCTTCGTCTTACCTGAAAAAGTCCGCTCCCGCTTACTTAATGCCTTTAACTCAGAGCCCTCGCCCCAGGGCCGGGCGGCCTTAGAGCGTTTATTGGAAAACGCTTTAATCGCCGCCCAAACTTCCACGCCATTATGCCAAGATACTGGCCTAGCCCAAGTGATCATCGAGCTCGGTCAAGAAGTTAGCCTAGAGGGCGCGCCCTTGAGCCAGGCCGTTGAGGCTGGCGTTAGGGAGGCTTACGAGACGGGCTATCTACGAAAATCTACCTGTCACCCGTTAACGCGGCAAAATAATGGCGACAATACCCCGGCCAGCTTGGAGACCCTAATCCTCGAAGGCGACTTAGTTAAGATATTGACCTTAGCCAAGGGCGGGGGCTGTGACAACAAAAGCCTCATGACCGTCTTACCGCCGACGAGCGATCGTCAGACTTTAATTCAGACCGTCCTCTCAATGGTTCAAAAAGCCGGACCGGACTCTTGCCCCCCATTTTGTTTAGGCTTATGCATAGGCGGTAGCTTCGAGAGCGCCCCGCGCCTAGCCCGAAGGGCCTTAATCGATCTTTGGGAGGAGCCGCTTATGACTTACGAGGAAAACCAATTGGCCGATGAACTAATGGCGGTCATCAACGCCACTGGTATCGGTCCCTTGGGTTTGGGCGGCAAAACCACGGCCTTAGGTCTTAGAGTCAAAATCTATCCCACCCACCTGGCATCTCTCCCGCTGGCCCTTTGCGTCAACTGCCACTCCTTAAGAACGGCTCGCGTTGTTATTTGATTAAAAAAAGCCTTCCCCTCCGCTAGCTTCAAAATCAATCCCTACCTAAAGCTTACTTAGTAAGTTAGCTGGCCAAAATCTTAACAATACCTTCGAGCTAACCTAAGTCATTTCATTCCTCTTTGCTCTTCTTTGCTCTTCTTGGCCACCGCACCCAGGCTTTCCCCGCCCTTTTTGCTCATTACGCCCTCGAAAACAACCATTTTTTCGCCAAAACCTACTTGTTTGCTTACTAACACGGGCTTTTCTCTTTGGGGGGCTTAAAAAATTTTCGGCCATAAGCCCAGAAATAAAGTAAACATTTGCCTTAAATCATCAAGTAAGCTAAAATAACTATCATAGACCGGCGTGACTGATCCATCGGCCATAGGGCATAAATCTTATTGGCAGGTGGTTGAGTAGAAAAATGCAATATTTCCGGTTACGTTATAAACAATGCTTTCTTAGTTCCGATTTTTTTAAGCCCCGGCTTTCCACGGGACTAAAACATCCCAAAGGGAACTTTACTCGGCCCGTAAGGGCCCAATAACCTATGGCTAAAGCCAAGGAATTTAGTTGGGAGATTTTGATGCCAAGACATACGCTGTTTCATTCCAACAAACTCAGCCAACCGCTGGAAAAAACCCTCTGGGAGGCTGCCGATATTTTGAGAAAAAATATCGACGCCGCCGAATACAAGCACGTCGTCTTAGGGTTGATCTTTTTGCGCTACATCTCCGATACCTTCGAGACCCTCTACCAAGTTTTTAAACAAGACGGTCAAGACCCCGAAAACCCGGTAGGCTACGC
>JAITJB010000054.1 GCA_031279155.1 Deltaproteobacteria bacterium
CAAGAAAACCAAGAAACCCAAGAAAACCAAGAAAACCAAGAAAACCAAGAAAACCAAGATAACCAAGATAGCCATGATAACCAAGATAGGTTGATAGCCTATAGCCTAGAAAGCCTAGATTGCCTAGATAGGCTAGCTACCGGCTAGATGGCTAGGATAGGCTCCTAGTAGCCCTAGCTAAATTTGTGCTATACTTAAATCGTCATCAAGGGTCCTTAACCTGGCCGCGCTTTAAATCTACGCGCTTCCTCATTATTGCCATCCACCTGCCAGTTGGGATCTTTATTCTTTATTCAGCCCTAATTTTAAAAAAAACTAGCCCGATTATTTACGCTTTTTTACGCCTATTTTGGCGTTATCGTAAGGATCCACTATGAACCGTCGAGGCTTTTTAAAAACACTAACCGCCGCTGCTGCTATTGCCGCCTTAGGCCGTTCTTGGTCTCCCTTAGCCGCCCAAGGTTACCCTGAGTTAGTTGCCGTTAAAGGTAACGACATTACTTTAATGTACCAACGAGCCTTAGCCGCCATCGGCGGCTTAGAGAGGTTTGTGAAAAAAGGCCAAAAAGTCTTAATCAAACCCAACATGGCTTGGGCCGTGGCCCCGGAGGGGGCGGCCAATACCAGCCCGGCGCTATTGACTCTTCTAATTGAAAACGCCCGGGCTTTAGGCGCCTCTAAAGTTTCAGTTTTCGATAATACCTGTGACAATTGGCGCAGCGCTTACTCGCGCTCCGGCTTAGAAGAGGCGGCTAAAGCGGCTGGCGCAATCGTTGCTCCAGCCAATCAGGAGAGCTATTTCCAAAAGGTCGATCTCCCTGGAGCTACCCAAATGACCAGCGCCTCTTTTCATGAGCTTTATTTAGAGGCCGACGTCATCATTAACGTCCCGGTCTTAAAGCACCACGGCGGGGCCAGGTTAACGGCGGCATTAAAAAATCTCATGGGCGCTGTTTGGGACCGCAGCACGCTTCACCGCCGTGGGCTCGATCAGACTATCCCGGAGATGTTTCTCTACCGTAAGCCCGATCTAAACATCGTCGATGCCCAGAGGGTCATGCTAACTGGTGGTCCCCGTGGTTACGGCGACTCACGTTATCTGGCCGCCCAGATGCTCTTAGTCTCCCCTGATCCGGTAGCCGCAGACGCGGCTTCAGCGAGGATAGTATCGGAGGCCGGTATTGCCACGCCCAATTACATCGAACGGGCCTCTCAGTTGGGACTAGGTAAAAGCGATCTAAGTCAGGTCAACATCCAGCGGCTGACTATCTAACTATAATGAAAAGAAAAGGCTGGAAAGCCCTAAACCTCTTTCGCCAGATCCTAGGCTTAGGTTTATTAGCTCTCTTGTGGACGGCCATCTTGCGGCCTGAGGCTTGGGAGACGGTTTTATTACGTCTCCCCAAGATCCAATTTGGTCAGATCTTAGCCGGCGTTTTCTCCCAAGGACCACGATATATAATCATCCCCTTTGTGGGTATGGCTATAACGGCTATCTTATGGGGACGCTGGTTCTGCGGCTTTATCTGCCCGCTAGGGGCCTTGATGGATTTAATGGCGGCTATTGGCGCCAAAACCACCAAGAAAAAATATCGCTTCCGTCCGGACAGCTTTTGGAGATCAGTAGTTCCGGTTGTCTTATTGATTAGCTTTTGGGCTGGCCTTACTTTTCCCCTAGGTCAGTTAGAACCCTATAGCGTCA
The DNA here is from genome assembly GCA_031279155.1 of Deltaproteobacteria bacterium. Taxonomy (GTDB): domain Bacteria; phylum Desulfobacterota; class Desulfarculia; order Adiutricales; family Adiutricaceae; genus JAISWF01. The sequence continues at coordinate 1,703 of JAITJB010000054.1, forward strand.
TTGTCTCAGGTATTTCCCCAGTTTTATTGATTCTCCTATTGATCGCTTTTTTTCGGGGTCGAGCCTTTTGTAATTCCATCTGCCCGACGGGTTGGTTTTTGCGGGTTTTAGCTACGGGCTCAATTTTTGGCTTTAGGCTCAAAGAAGAAACCTGCCTAGGCTGCGGGGCCTGCCGAAATGTCTGCCCTAGTAATTGCGTAGATCCCGATAGCTTTAGTCTCGATAGAGGTCGCTGCGTAGTTTGCTTAAGGTGCGCTAGCGTTTGCCCTAACGGCTCGATGGTTTTTAAGGGCCCATTAAAAGATTCTTCAAAATCTAAACACTCTAAGCAACCTAAAATCTCTAAGCAACCTAGAATCTCTGAGCAACCTAGAATCTCTAAGCAAACTAATCACTCCAATCACTCTACTCAACTTAATCATTCAAATCATTTTAGGCGGCGGACTTTTTTAAGGTTAACCTCGGTTGCCATCGCTAGCTTTGGGGCTTATTTTACGGATCAAGAGACAAGGTTAAAAATACTACCCTCGCCCCAAGAAGAACCAATCCTCCCGCCCGGGGCCCTGTCATTGGCCCATCTAAACGCCCACTGTACTTTATGCCATACCTGCGTCCGGGCCTGTCCCAATCAAGCCTTGTCTCCCGCCCATAGTGGCGGACCAAGTTTATGGGCAAAGCCATTGTTAAAACCCTACCAAGGTTTTTGTCAATACGACTGCGTGCTCTGCACTCAAGTCTGTCCGACCGGAGCTCTGGTTATCCTTAAGCCGGAAGTTAAGAGGACCACTAGATTGGGCTTAGCTAATCTCGACCGCCCAGAATGCGTGGTCATCAAAAATGGAACCAGCTGCGGCGCCTGCGCCGAACTTTGCCCCTCAGGCGCCGTGCGGATGGTTATTGGCTCTTCTAGTCTTCCAGAGCCAGTTTTAGATCAAAAGTACTGCATAGGCTGCGGCGCCTGCCAAAACGCCTGTCCGGTCCGCCCGGTGGCGGCTATCGTGGTTAGCGGTCTAATGGTCCAGCAGACGGCTCAGGCCCCGGTCGCAACCGAAACCCAAGATGCGGTCTTGGAAGAATTTCCCTTCTAAGTTTTAAGTCATTGTGCCCGCTAAGGGGCCCTCTTTTGTCTTGCCCCTTGTAAGGCGAGTAAGGCCCGGTCGAGTAAAGTAGGCTTAGGGGAAAGTTGAAATCTCGAAAGGATGGAATCGGGAAACCTAAAATAAAAAACCAAGGCCGCGCCGTTTGTCGCAGCGCCATAGGGTTTTGGCGGGTTGTATTATCTTGTCAATTAGGCTATAAGTAGATTATCTAAAGTTTTCACTAAAAAATTCGCTAAAAAGGAGTATTAAGATGCACAGCAGCAACTGACGCCGGATAAGGAATTTTTATATTATGCTTCTCCTTATCCGTCTTAGGCCATTTTGCGCAGATGGAAAGGGAAGCGTGGCGATACGACCGCAGGCTTACCATGTCCTGCGGTTTTTTATTTTAATAGGTAGAATCCATGTCGCAGATAAAAATATCAAATCTCACGTTCGCTTGGCCAGGATCTCCAGATAACGTCTTTGAGGACGTAAATCTTACGCTTGATACCGATTGGAAACTTGGCCTTGTGGGGCGTAACGGGCGCGGCAAAACCACATTTTTAAAACTTCTAGCAGGCGGCCTTGCGTACATAGGTTCCATACAAGCGGTAGCAAGTTTTGCCTATTTTCCCTACGAACCGTTAGAAGCTCCGGCCACACGCGGGTCGTTAAGACTTATTATGCCGCAGGCTTTAGACTGGCAGCTGGAAAGAGAGCTCTCTCTCCTTGAGGTTAGAGCGGATGTTTTGGATAGGCCAATTTCCACGCTAAGCCCGGGAGAGCGCGCCAAAGTCCTCTTGGCCGCGCTTTTTGCTGGTGACGATCGCTTTCTTTTGATAGATGAACCCACAAATCACATGGACGCCCAGGGACGGCGGCAGCTAGGTAGATATCTAAGCGGGAAAAAAGGCTTTATCTTAGTTTCTCACGATCGCGAGATCCTAGACGCCTCTACCGATCACACCTTGAGCATCAACCGAGCTGATATTACGCT
>JAITJB010000090.1 GCA_031279155.1 Deltaproteobacteria bacterium
CGCTAGGGTAGCCATCTTGTTACCTTTAAAACGTGAGCTTGTTTAGTTACAAAAAAACATAGTAAGCCTAAGAAAGACAAAACCCCTTGGTTTACAAGGGGTTAAGTAAAAAGTAGAAAATATAAAAATCAAAAAAGAGTAATGGTGGCGATGCAGGGACTTGAACCCCGGACACTACGGATATGAGCCGTATGCTCTAACCAGCTGAGCTACATCGCCTTTATTTTTTTCGCCCTAGGGCCTTATATTTAGCCTTAGGACTTTGAACTTTGTTTACAACCAAGTTTCCGGCAAGTTTTCCAAAAAAATTCCGGTAGGTTTTCCAGGCTCAGTGGGCGCAACTGTTAAGCCCGGATTGGCTATAGTACAAAAAAGCAGGTCGCCTGGTCAAGAATTTTTTTTGAGATCTACTTTATTTCTCAGATCAAAAGATAGTCGCCATCCAATATTGGTTAGCAAAATTGGTTGAAGACCCCTTAAGAACCGCCGCCAATGGCTAACGCCTTTGATTAAATTAGGCTTGCATTTAACCAAAGGTCGCGATACGATTTTATCTTTAGAGACTATCTTTTTCAACGGCCCTTTTTGTCTTTAGCCCTCGTTGAGAGGTAATTTTTTTGGTCGAATACGCTACAGACATAATCAGATCTAGTCAAAACCTTAGAGAAAACCTTGAAGGCGCTGCCCAACTTTTTATGGAAGGCCCTGATAATCGCGCCGCCTATAATAACGAGGTGCTCTTTGATGCGCCGTTCTTTGGCTACGCTAAGGGCGATGACCCTATATGGCTAACCTTTAGAGAAGGTGTTGGCGAAGACTGTTGGTCTCCGATAGAAGCATTCCTGCGGAAGTATCCTCACTCGGATGCTCGCTCTAGCGATCTGACCGTGGTAGTAATCGTCTGCCCTCAGACGGAAATGACCTACAACGAGCAAAAAAAAGCCAAGGGATTTCCGGGTAGGCGCTGGGTCCAAAGCCGCTTCCTCCACGACCAGGTCATTTGGGGATTGTGCATTAATCTAACTAGCTATCTGGAATCCTTAGGCGTCCCCGCCGTAGTCCCGGACCTTCTGGAGGGCTTTAAACAAATTCCCCATCCTCGTTTTACTATTACCTCTCAGTGGTCACACCGTCACGCGGCCTTTGCCGCAGGTCTTGGCACCTTTGGCTTGTGTGACGGCCTAATCACCAAGACCGGTAAAGCCCACCGCTTAGGTTCTGTTGTCCTCCAAGCTAGCTTAGAGCCCACCCCTAGAACCTATACCGAGATATACGAGCACTGCCTCTTTTTTTCCTCTGGTACTTGCGGTCGATGCATAGCCCGCTGCCCCGCCGGGGCCTTAAGCCCGGATGGACACGACAAAAACCTTTGTCGCGACTATCTACTTAAAACAACAGCCCCGGGCATATCGCGCCTCTGGCCAGAACTCGATGGGGCCTATGGTTGCGGCTTGTGTCAAAGCGCTGTTCCCTGCGGCAACCGCAGGCCGGCCTTTAAAAGTTAAGGGGCTGGTTTTTAGAACCAACATCAACCGCCTTCTATTCATGCTTTTTTAGAACCAACATCAACCGGGTACTATTTGTACTTTCACACCAAAACCACTAACCTCGAGGTTACCATGACATCCATCGTTAAGACTATCTTGGCTATTGTCCTAGCTTTAAGCCTAATGTGGACGGGCTTTGCCTCCGCCGACGAGCCCGCTAGTTCCTCAGATCGAAGCCTTATCATCGTTTTCTCTCTTACCAATAAGACCATGTCCATAGCCGAAATACTCGCCAAAAAGACCGGCGCTGAAATCTACACCATCGCGCCCGCTGAGCCTTTCCCGGCCGATGAACTGGCCACTATCGAGGCCGAAGAAGCCCGCCGCAAGGCTGGCACCCCGCTAGAACTAGCTTCCCCGCCGCCTAATCTCGATGGCTACAACCTAGTTTACTTGGGGAGCCCCACTTGGTTTGGGGAACCGCCTGAAATCGTCCAGCTATTTCTCTCAAAGGCTGATTTTAAGGCCGCCAAAGTCGCTCTCTTCGTTACCTCTGGCACTAGACCGGCTAATGTCGTCGATACACTGACGGCTTTGGTGGGTCCTGACAAACTAGCCGGTCCGGCCTTTCTCCAAAGACGGGCCGATGACTGGACGCCTGTGGCCTTAGAGAAGAAAATCGACGATTGGCTGGCCGCCGTCAACAGCGCTGTTAAGCCTAAATAATACCTATAAGCTACAATAACTGATTTTTTAGATTATTTTATATTTATATAATTTCTTTACAACCGCATGCGTCGGGAGTATAATAATCAATTCGACCCGGTAGCCGTTAGGACCCGGGCCAGACGGCCCCGCCAGGGGCCGTCTTTATTTCCAAGCGCCGCCAGTTAGGCCAATACCCTAAAAATAGTTAGGTCTCCTTGAAAAATCTACTACGACAATCTTTTCAATCTTGGTTGATCCTCGTTAAACTTACGCTGCCAGCTCTTATCTGCGTGCGTCTTTTAACCTTGTTCGGGCTGATAGGTCATATCTCAAAACCCTTTGAGCCGCTGATGACCTTAATGGGGTTACCTAAGGAGACGGCCCTTTGTTGGGTTACGGCCATGCTCACCAACAACTACACTGGCATCGTGGTCTACCTAGAACTTCTGCCCATTATCGGCCCTCAGACCGTGCTCCAGGCAACCGTCATCGCATCGGTCTTCTTAATCGCCCACAACTTACCGGTTGAAAGCGGCGTCTGCCGTGGGGCGGGCGTCTCTCCTCTTAGGATGACCATTTTAAGGCTCGTAGCCGCCGCCATCTACGGGATTACCATCAACCAGTTGGGCTTAGCTTTTGGCTTTGGTCAACAAACGGCGTCCGTCATCGTCGGCATGGGTTTAGATCCGCTGCCGCCCTGGGGCGATTGGATAATATCCACCATAAAATCTCTGGCCGCTATTTACCTCATAGTCGTCGCCTTGATGCTCATGATGGTGGGCTTAAGAAAAACCGGGCTCATCCGCTATCTGGCCGCCATTTTAGATCCCCTAATGAGGCTCTCAGGCGTCAGCCCCAAGGCCACGATGATCACAGTCTTTGGCATGATTGTGGGGCTTGCTTACGGGGGCGGCTTAATCATCGCCGAATCCAAAAGCGGGAGAGTTCCTAAGCCAGATGTCTTTGGATCGATCACCTTGATGGCCATGTGCCATTCCCTCTTTGAGGACACTATTATTTTGGCCGCCTTAGGCGGCAGCCTTTGGGGATTACTATTTGGTCGAATTGTCTTTTCGGTTATTCTAACTAGAATAATTGTTCACGCCGCCAGCTGTAACGCGGCCAAACCCTTTATTATTGGTAAGAAGTATATTTGATCATGCCCGGCCGCAAACTTCATATAGCCACTTATGGCTGCCAGATGAACGTCTACGATTCCGATCGCCTAAGCGAGATCATGAGTCAACAAGGCTGGACTATGACGGAGATCCCCTCGGAAGCCGATTTTATCTTCGTTAACACCTGCTCTATTCGGGAGAAAGCCGCCAGAAGAGTCATAGGCCACTTAAAGCGCCTTAAGGCCATTAAAAACCAAAACCCTGACTTAATCTTAGGCGTAGGCGGCTGCGTAGCCGAGCAGGAGGGGAAAAATCTTCTAACCGAAGTTCCCTGGCTAAACCTGATAGTAGGCCCTGGTAGGCTCTATGAAATCCCAACTGTCGTAGAAAACCTAACCACAAAATCGCCCCCGGTTATCTTATCTGGCCGCCCGCCCAGCATAGAAGCCCGCGAAGTTAATAGCCAAGTAGTTCATAGCCAAGCCGCCAATAGTCAAGAAGCCACTAGCCAAATAGCTATCCCTATTTTTACGGCAAAACCTAATCAGCCCATCCCCTCTGTCTCTAACCACACCAAGCCCCCCAAGGTCAAGGTGGGGGCCTTTCTGACCATCATGACCGGCTGCGATAACTACTGCGCTTACTGCGTGGTCCCCTATCTGCGCGGCCCAGAGACTAGTCGCCCCTTAGAGGAGATTACCTTTGAGGCTAAAACCTTAATTGAAAAGGGAGCGAAAGAAATAACCCTTTTAGGTCAAAACGTCAATTCCTACGGGCGCCCTGGGCGCCGGGGCGGGGAAGATTTTATTGAGCTCTTAGAAATAATCGGATCCCTTCCGGGCTTAGAGCGCCTGAGGTTTACCACCTCTCACCCCAAAGATTTCCCGCCCAAATTAGTTGAACTCTTCGGAAGCCTACCCACGCTCTGCGAGCATCTCCACCTTCCGCTCCAAGCCGGATCTGATAAGATCCTTACGGCCATGGGCCGCCGCTACAACCGCGATAAGTATTTAGCCTTAGTAAAAGATCTCAGAAAGGCTTGCCCGTCCTTAGCTCTCTCCACCGATATCATCGTGGGTTTCCCAGGGGAGAGCGAAAGCGATTTTAATCAAACTTTAGACGCTCTTGAAACTATTGGCTTTGACTCCATCTATTCCTTTAAATATAGCGATCGCCCCATGACTCGGGCCAATAACCTACCCGATAAAGTAGACGAGCTAGTTAAAGCCCGGCGTCTTTCAGAAGTCCAAAATATACAAAAAAAGATAACCTTAGATAAACACCACGCCTTAGTTGGCCGCGAGCTTGAGGTCTTAGTCGAAGGCTTTGGCCGCCATCCGGGCCAATTGACCGGAAGGACGCGCGATCTAAAACCCGTAAACTTTGATGGTCCAGAAACCTTGTTGGGAAGTCTTGTCACCGTAAAAATTACCGAAGCCTATGCGGCCAGCCTCTTAGGCCAGATGGTTAATTTTTAAAAAAAATCCTTTGGGATAATTTCAGCTGCGGGTAGCTCGAGACGGGGATAATGCGGGCGCCTTGGAGATAGTTCGGTCCGGGGGATAATACGGGCGCTTTTTTGCCTTCACGGGTAAAGAGTAATTCTCCAAGTGTTTTTTGGCGCATCTTAGAAGTTTTTTTGGACCGTCTTAGAGTTTTTTTTGGCGCGTCTTAAACCATTGACTGTACATAGAATACTGGTCAATACTCATCCCCGCTATTTGCGGGGTCTATATTTTTTTTCCTAGCAAGAGTTAATTTGGTAGGCCGGTGACACTTTGGTATAATTTGCCAATTGGCCAAGATCTCGCAAGCCAAGATCTCACACGCCGCGATCTCGCAAGCCAAGCTTTCTTAACATGCTCTCACAAGCCGTGGTCTCTATAACAGGCTCTCACAAGCCAAGCTCTCTTAACAGGCTCGCGCAAGCCAAAATCTCAACAGGCTCTTAAAAAGTGCCAGGGACTATTTTTTTAAAATGACAATTAAAGGCTAATCTATGATATCAAGATATCAGCGTCCGGTTATGGCCGCCATCTGGACCCTTGAAAACCAATACGCTTCCTGGCTGGAAGTCGAGTTGGCGGTCTTAAAGGCCCAAGCTGAGGCCGGGGTCATTCCGGCCCAAGAGGCCTCTGAGATAGCTTCAAAGGCCGCCTTTTCCCCGGAGCGAATTGAGACAATCGAACAATCTGTCAAGCACGACGTCATCGCCTTCGTAACTAATATCGAAGAAAATGTCGGACCAGCGGCCCGATTTTTCCACTTCGGCCTGACCTCTTCGGACGTGTTAGACACTTCTTTAGCCTTAAGACTTCTTAAAGCCGCTAAAATCATCCGCGAGGATCTAGAGGCTTTAATCAAAGCTCTTAGTCTAAGAGCTACCGAACACCGGCTAACGCCGGTTATTGGCCGCAGTCACGGTATCCACGCTGAACCCACCACCTTCGGCTTAAAACTAGCCTCCTTTATCGCGGAATTTCAGAGGGACTTAGTAAGACTTGATAGAGCCGTAGACGATCTAAGCGTCGGTCAGATTTCCGGGCCAGTTGGCAATTACAGTGCGGCCTCGTTATCACCTTCCTTAGAAGAAGCGGCCCTAAAAAAACTAGGGCTAAAACCCACGCCAGTTAGCACCCAAGTTATTTCCCGGGATATCCACGCCTGGTTCTTCCAAGCTCTAGCCATGATTGCTACGACTTCTGAGCGCTTGGTCGTTGAGATAAGGCATTTAGCTCGAACCGAAGTGGCCGAAGTCCAAGAAGCCTTCGGGCAGGGCCAGAAGGGCTCTTCGGCCATGCCCCACAAGAAAAACCCTGTCTTATCGGAAAATATCACTGGCTTAGCCAGGGTCATCCGATCGCTCTCTCAAGCGGCTATGGAGGACGTGGTCTTGTGGCACGAAAGGGACATCAGCCACTCTTCTGTTGAGAGGATAATCGCTCCGGATATCACCGTCCTCTTAGACTTTATCCTCTCAAGACTAACCTCTTTAGTGGCCGGCTTAGTTATAAGGCCCGATCGCATGGCCGAAAACATCAATCTTACCGGGGGACTCTACCACTCCCAGGAGATCATGCTGGCCCTATGCCAAAGCGGCTTAAGCCGCCTCCAAGCTTATGAGCTAGTCCAAAAGAGGGCCATGGAAGCAAGCGATCAAAAAGGCGACTTTAGGCGCCTAATTGAAACCGACCCGGCTATTACGAAAAGCCTCTCAAAAGAAAAGCTCACGGAAATCTTTAGCGGCCACCGCTTCTCGCGCTATACCCAAGAAATTTTTGATCGCTTAGGCTTAAAATAAATTGTCAGCTAATCTCTAATGTTACGGCGAGGATAATGGATCCCAATACCCCAAATCATGTGGCCATCATCATGGATGGCAACGGTCGCTGGGCCGAAGCCCGCGGCCTCCCTCGCTCCGAAGGCCACAAGGCCGGGGCTGAACCGGTCAGAACCATACTTAAGGCCGCCCATCGCGAAAAGATCAGATACCTGACTCTGTACACCTTTTCGACCGAAAACTGGAACCGCTCAAAAGAGGAGGTCGATAACCTCTTCACCCTTTTGGTCAAGTACATCGATCAGGAGACCATGGAGCTATTTACTTCTGGCGTTCAGTTAAAAGGCACTGGCGATCTCGATAGACTCCCCAAAATGGCTTTAGATACCCTCAGGGAGGCTGAAAAGATTACGGCTGTAAATACCGATTTAACGCTCACTTTAGCTCTTTCCTACGGGAGCCGAGCTGAGCTAGCCAGGGCGGCCAAACAAATTGCTAGGAAAGTTTCAAGCGGCGAATTAAATCCCGATAAGGTGTCGGAAGAGACTCTCTTATCAGAGATGTGGACAGCCGCTCTCCCCGACGTCGATCTTTTGATCCGCACCGGAGGCGACATAAGGGTTTCTAACTTCCTTTTGTGGCATATAGCTTACGCCGAACTTCATTTTACCGAAACACTTTGGCCAGACTTTGGCGAAAGCCATCTTCTAGCCGCCCTAGAAGATTTTCGGAGCCGCAAGCGCCGTTTTGGGCGGGCCGGCTAAGAGCCTAAACAATCTCCAAAAATCTAAATCTCACCTTGAGGTTACCATGAAAAGCGTAGTTTCCACTCCCTCAGCCCCGGCGGCCATTGGGCCTTATTCTCAAGCTATTATCTCAGGCGCGATGGTCTACTTATCGGGACAGCTCCCAATCGATCCCGCAACCGGACAGATGCCCCAAAGCGCTACCGATCAGGCCCGCCAATCTTTGGAAAATATTAGCCGCATCTTAGTTGCCGCTGGTAGCTCGATGGCCAAGGTAGTTAGAGTAGGGATATTTATGACCGATCTGGCCGATTTTCAGGCCGTCAACGAAATCTACGCTACCTTCTTTGAGGGAGATTACCCGGCCCGGAGTACCGTCCAGGTGGCGGCTCTGCCTAGAGGAGCTAAGATAGAAATCGAGGCTGTGGCCGAACTTTGAGCCAAAATTTTGATAGCCCTCTTTTAAGCTCCCTGGATCTATCTTTAGAGCCAGGTCCGCTAAAGCCTTGGCTAGAATATGAAGGCGACTGGCGCGGTAATCTTTTCGATCTCCCCCTCTCAGATCTTAAAGCTCTCCCACTTTCCATAGGCCGATCAAACGAATTAATTGCCGAAAGTATCGAGAGCTTCGGGCTCCTCTATCCGCTTTGGGTGGCAAAGAGCCACAATAATGAGCCCATAGTCATCTCCGGCGGCCTTAGGCTTTCGGCCTTAAGACTCTTGGGTCATAAAACCGCGCCCTGCCTGGCTCCGCCGGGCCCAAATTTTCTTACAACAGCTCTCATCTCAAATTTAAGTCGCGGCTTAAATCCCGCCGAGATGGCTGTAATTTGGCTCTGGGCTAAGAAACTAGCCGCTTACAATTGCGATAACGATAGCAAGAACAATAGCGAGCTAAATAGCGACCTAAATGGCCAAAGCAAAAGCGCGCTCAATAGCAAGAACAATAGCGAGCTCAATAGCGGAAAGGATAGCGAAAAACAAGAAGTCCAAAATCTCTTGGGCTTAAAGCCCGGCGACCGCCGCCTAAGTTGGTTAGAGGCGGCAGCCGCCCTTCCTAAGGAAGCCTTATTGGCCTTAGCTCTAGGTAGGTTAGATCTGGAAAACGCCCCGGAACTAATGGCCTTAAGTAGCCCGGAAAGAGATATAGCCTTAAGCTTAATCTTAGGTACCAAAGCTTCCCGCCAAAACAGGCGCCAGTGGCTTGGCTGGTTGGGCGATTTAAAGCGGATTAATAACGCCCCTCTTGATAGTTTTTTAACTAAAAATATAGTCTCGGATTTAACTTCAGCCGAAGGCGGAGAGAAGAAAACCCACGACTACCTACAGAAACTAAGATTTCCGTTTGTATCTGAGCTTAGAGATAGAAGACAAAAATTTATCGATTCCCTAAATCTCCCCAATGGCCTTAAGCTAACCCTAGATAATCAGCTTGAAGATGAAAAATACGATCTCTATATTTCATTTTCTGACGCAGGCGATCTCAAGCGCTTAGTGGAGGCGGCCTTGGAACTAGCTCAAGGAGATAACCTTAAAGATATCTTAGAATTAAGCCATCCGTTAGTCCCCCAAGGCTAAGCCCGAAAGCCCATCAAGATGGATCTCACCAGCCGCTTCTCTCGCCTACTTACCGAAGAAGAATTTATTGATAGCCCTCCTTGGTCAAAGTGGCCAGCCCAGGTTATAGCCCCCATAAAGCCATCCCAATACGGAGATCTTATGGCCGGCGATCTGGTGGTGACCAAACACCAGGGATCTTTTTTGCGGCCCTGCCCGGCCACCCCGCGCTACAACTGCTGCGGCTTAAATATCTTCCATTTCGGTCAAGGCTGCGACCTTGGCTGCTCGTACTGCATCCTTTCGGCCTACTTGGGGACCGAAGCCGTTATCGTCTTTGGGAACATTTCTGACGGCTTAGAAGCCTTAAAAACCCGCCTAGATCAAATGAAGCTGGGCCTCTACCAGCCCTTAAGCGGCGCCCCTGAGCCGTCCTACCGCTTCTGCACCGGTGAATTTACCGATAGCCTCTTACTAGATAGTCAAACTAAGCTATCAGAAAAACTCATCGCCATTTTTAGAGATCGCCCGCCCTTTATCTTAGAGCTTAAAACTAAGACGGCAGAGGTCGATCACCTGCTCAATCTCGACCACGGCGGACGCGTGGTCATATCCTTTTCCGTAAATTCTTTATTTATCTCTCAAAATTTTGAACCCAAAGCCGCGCCCATTATCGACCGCCTAAAGGCCGCCGAAAAAGCCTCTAAATACGGCTACAAAATTGGTCTCCATTTTGACCCCATAGTTTTCTATCCGGGTTGGGAGCGAGGCTACGAAGACATCATCAGCCAAATGGCCCAGATCTTAGATTCCAAAGCTATAGCCTTTATTTCCCTAGGTTGCTTTCGCTATCTACCGGCCCTTAAGCCGGTCATGCTCAAAACTCGCCCGAGCCCGCTATTTAACGCCGAATTTATCAGAGGCGGCGACGGGAAGATGCGCTACCCAAGGCCCATTAGAAGACTAATGTACAGGCGAGTATTAGAATTTTTAAAGCCTCTAATTCACCCTACCACCAAGGTCTACCTGTGTATGGAGAGCGGGAGAATCTGGCAGGAAGTTTTCGGCTTTGACCCGGGCACTAGCGGCTTAACCTCGATGTTTAAGTAGTAAGCTTATTATTTTATTAAGAGGGTACCCACCCAATGCGGGACGACTTCGGTAGCCGGGCCGTAAAACCCCTGGTCAAAACAATTGGCGTTTAGCGAGGGCTCAAGATTTAATTCAATGGTCTTAGCGCCATTTTGCTTGGCCCTGGTGACTAGACCGGCAGCCGGATAAACGGCCCCGGAGGTCCCGATGGAGACGAAAAGCTTACAGTTTTTAATAGCCCTAAAAATATCAGGCATGTGGTAAGGCTGCTCCCCAAACCAAACCACGTCAGGCCTTAACGTTCCACCGCAATTTGGGCATCTATCTTTTTCTGATAGATCAACCGCCCAATCAAAATTATGACGGCAAGCTAAGCACAGGGCCGCGTTGAGCCGCCCGTGCATGTGGATAATATTTTGGCTGCCAGCTTTCTCGTGGAGATCGTCGACATTTTGGGTGACCAAAAAGATCTCCTGACCAGATTTCTCAAGCTCAGCTAAAGCCAAGTGGGCGGCATTGGGTAATACGCTTAAAAGCTGTTTTCGCCTTTCATCGTAAAACTTATAGACCTTAGTGGGATCCCGCTTAAAAGCCCCAAAGGTAGCTACTTCCTCGATACTATACGAGGCCCAGAGCCCATCGCTATCGCGAAAAGTTTCTATGCCGCTTTCCTTACTGATGCCGGCCCCGGTTAAAATAAAGATCATCGCTCTCTCCTTTATAAAAAAAATTCTAGGCTTTATTGGTTATTATCATCTTCTCCTGGCCCCTTGACAAGCCTTGTCAAGGCTTGTAAATGGTTGTCAAGCCTTGTCAAGCCCTGACCCCTGTCAAGGCTTGTAAATGGTTGTCAAGCCTTGACAGGGGCTGTAAACCCTTATCAACCCTTGTCAAGCCCAACCCCCACCCCAACCCCAAACTAAACCCCCGCCTTACCTACTGCCAAACTTTCCTCTTGGTTTTCTAGCCAGCCATCAAACTGTCAAAAAAATAAATTGCCAAATGAGGCCGTATATGTTATATTTTTGACAAATCTTCATTTTTTCCCCGAGCTATTATTTCGGGACATTAGAGACAAACCCGGCGGCTACACATGCTCGTAAACACGCCCGATTTTGACAAATTGGCCTTAGGCGAGATCTTAGACCCCATAGAAAGCCAGCCAGCCAACTTACTGCCCATGCTTCAGGCCATCGAGGGCCGCTATAGGTACTTACCCAAAGAAGCTATGGTTGAGGTGGCTCTTCGTCTTAAGATCCCCAAATCCAGGGTCTTTGCCGTAGCCAACTTCTACAAGGCCTTATCTTTAACCCCTAAGGGCGAGAGGATTTTTACGGTCTGTCAGGGTACAGCCTGCCACCTAAGGGGAGCTCCGAGCCTGATTGCCTCTTTGGAAAAGGCCCTAGGTATAAGCTTAGGGCAGTGCTCAAAAGACGGACGAAACGGCTTGGAGTCGGTCAACTGCTTAGGGGCCTGCGCCATGGCCCCGGTGGTCACTGTCGATGGCGAAGTCCATGGAGCTATGACGGCCAAAAAAGTTTCTGAGCTAATCTGAGCTGTTCTGATCTGATCTGAGATTTTCAGTTCTGAGATTTTCAGTTCTGAACTTTTCTGCTCAGTTCCAAGCTGAGCTGAACTGAGCTTAACTGAACCGAACTGATCCGATTTGACAGATTCGCTCTGGCCAGCCCTTACCCCCAAACCTAGGGCACGGATATGCGATTTTCTACACCTCAAGATTTTAATCAATATATTTCGTCCCTGCCCCCTTCGGCGGCTCGCCGCCTGTGGGTTTGCGGCGGCCCAGGCTGCTTAGCCCAAGGCGCGGAAAAGCTCCTCTTAGCTTTACGAAATGAAGCTAGTAAAACTAATAAAGACGTTAGCTGTCAATTATTGGCCGTACCCACCGGTTGCTTAGGCCTCTGCGAACGAGGCCCGATGGTCGCCTGCCAGCCAGAAGGCTACGTCTATGAGAAAGTTAAAATCGAAGACGCCCAAGAGATAGTCGTAGAGACTCTCATATCTGGTCGCCCGGTAAGTAGACTGTGCCAAGACCCAAAGGACCCTACGGCCTCAAATCACCCCTTTTACCTCCCCCAAAAGCGCCTGATAATGCGGCGCTTTGGCCGCATTAACCCCGATAGCTTTGAAGACTACCTAAGAACCTCTGGCTACGAGGCTTTACTATCGGCCCTATCCATCGGTCCATTAGAGGTTTTTAGTAGAGTCGAAAATAGCGGTTTGCGAGGCCGGGGCGGCGGCGGCTTTCCCGCTGGCCGTAAATGGAGAGCTTGTAAAGACGCCATAGGCGCCCCCAAATACGTCTTAGCTAACGGCGATGAGGGCGATCCTGGGGCCTTCATGAACCGCAGCCTCATGGAAGGCGATCCATTTTCGATTATCGAGGGCATGACCTTGGGCGCCTACGCCGTCGGGGCTTCCATGGGGTACATCTACGTCCGCCATGAGTACCCTCTTTCAGTTGAGCGCTTAAAACTGGCCATAAAAACAGCTGAAAATTTTGGCCTCCTAGGCGATGACATTTTAGGTACGGGCTTTAATTTTAATCTTTCCGTCATAGAAGGCGGCGGGGCCTTTGTCTGCGGGGAATCCACGGCCCTAATGGCTTCGATCGAAGGCCGCGAGGGGCAGCCTAGAGTAAAGTATGTCCGCTCAGTTGAGCGAGGCCTTTGGGAAAAACCCACCTTACTACAAAATGTCGAGAGCTGGGCCAATATCCCCTTGATCGTCCAACACGGAAGCGAATGGTTTAAACAGATAGGCGCCCCCAATAACCCGGGTACAAAAATTTTCTCCTTAGTCGGTCAAGTCAAGCGCTCGGGCTTAGCTGAGATGCCTTTGGGATCTATCATCAGAACTCTAGTTGAAGATGTGGGCGGCGGCCCTCAAAAGGGACGCACCCTTAAGGCCGTCCAAACCGGCGGCCCCTCAGGCGGCTGCTTGCCAACTAGCGCGCTCGATCTACCTTTAGACTTCGATAGCCTCCCTGAGGCCGGAACCATCATGGGATCCGGCGGGCTGATAGTTATGGATAATCTCAGCTGCATGGTCGATGTGGCCCGCTATTTTACGCTCTTTTTAAAAAACGAGAGCTGCGGCAAATGTCTACCCTGCCGCGAGGGCTTAGAAGTTGCTTTTAACATCTTAGACGATCTGTGCTGCGGCCGGGGGCAAACTGGCCATAGCGATCTCTTAGTTAATTTAGCCCAAGGCATCCAAGATAGCGCCCTGTGCGGCTTAGGTCAGAGCGCGGCTAATCCGGTTTTATCGACTATCAGGTATTTTCGCGAGGAATACCTCGAGCACGAAGAGGGCTTCTGCCGAGCTGGCCGCTGCCAAGGGCTCTTTTTGGTAAAAATCGATAGAGACAAATGTAATGGCTGCGGGGCCTGTCAGCCGGTCTGCCCGGCCGGGGCCATAACCGGCCGCGAGCGAGAGCCTAGGACGGTAAAAGTAGAAAAATGCCTAGGCTGCGGGGCCTGCCTTACGGCCTGCCGGTTTAGGGCGGCCAGCACCGAAAGGAAGGTGGCCGGTGTCTGAGCCAAAAATTAAGACGCCCTTACCGGAAACTATTTCGGGAAATATATCTGGCCTCATAGATGGATCGCAAGTTTCGGCAAACGTCGGCGACATCTTACTTAACGTTGCGCGTGAGCACGGCTTTCGCATCCCCACTCTGTGCTATCACCCGGGGCTCACTAGCGACGGCAATTGCCGGCTCTGCTTAGTAGAGGTAAACGACCGCCTAGTTTCTTCCTGCCTTTACCCCTTACGAACCCCGGGCTTTGAAGTTAAAACTAATAGCCCCCGCCTTAAGCGTTCTAGAGAGCTTGTTATCACTTTAATGCTCAGCCGGGCCCCAAAATCTAAGGTGGTCTTATCTCTGGCCGAAGAATTTAACTTAAAACCCGATCCCCGTCTAGCTAGGACCAAAGAAGACCAATGCCTGCGTTGCGGCCTGTGCGTCAGGGCCTGCCAGGCCGGAGGGGCTGAGGCCATAAGCTTAGTGGGCCGGGGAAGCGAGCGAAAAGTTTGCGGGCCCTTTTTTGAGCCGCCCATTGACTGCGTCGGCTGCCTGGCCTGCGCCAAGGTCTGCCCGACATCCGTTATAGATTTTATCGAACAAAGAGATTACCGGGCCATTTGGGAGAGGCATTTCCCATTGGTCAGCTGCCCTATTTGCTCAAGACCCTTTGCAACCCAAGAAGAACTGGCCAGGCCAAACGCCGATCAAATTTGCCCAAGTTGCCGGCGAAGGGCTATGGCTCAGGCTCTTTACGACGTAGATTATCTAAGGAGATAATGATGGACGAGTTTTTTAAACCATCAAACGAGTGTTCAATGTGGACCGGTGAGACCGGAAAGCTCATAGACAAAGCTAGAAGCGAGGGCATTACCTTAGCCTGGGACCGCTTGGCTAAACAAACGCCCCAATGTAATTTCTGTGAGATGGGTTTAAGCTGCGCCAAATGCGTCATGGGGCCTTGCCGCATCATACCAGGATTAGATCGCGAAAAAGGCGTCTGCGGGGCTGACGCCGATCTGACGGTAGCCAGAAACTTCGGGCGGTTTGTGGCTGGCGGCTCGGCGGCCCACTCTGACCATGGCCGCGATCTTGTGGAGGTCCTCTACGAGATCGGGACAGGCTCAACGACGGCCTATAGCGTCCGCGATGAAGCCAAGCTTAAGCGCTTAGCCGAAGAATTTGGGCTAGACACTAAGGGCGATATTAAGGCTATTGCCAAAAGCGTAGCCGAAAGGCTTTTTGCCGATTATTCCACCCATGGGCCAGGCCTGGCTTTCTTGGGCCGCGTGCCCAAGGCCCGCTTAGATCTCTGGAATAAGCTTTCCATTACGCCAAGGGGCATTGACCGCGAGCCGGTTGAGATGCTCCACCGCACCCATATGGGCGTTGACTGCGATCCGGTCTCGTTATGTCTCCACGCCGCCCGTACGTCACTATCCGATGGTTGGGGCGGCTCTATGGCCGGAACGGAACTCTCAGACGTCATCTTCGGTACTCCGGCCCCGGGCAAAACCAGAGTAAACTTAGGCGTCCTAAAAAAGGACATGGTTAACATCTTAGTCCATGGTCATAGCCCGGTAGTATCGGAAATGATCTTAGCTGCTAGCGCAGATCCTAGCATATTAGATCAAGCCAAAAAGGTTGGGGCAGTTGGCATCAACGTGGCCGGACTTTGCTGTACTGGTAACGAGTTACTCATGCGGCGGGGCATACCGCTAGCCGGTAACCACATGATGACTGAACTTACCATCGTAACCGGCGTGGTGGAAACCATCGTGGCCGATTACCAGTGCATCATGCCGTCGCTTGTTAATATCAGCCAGTGCTACCACACTAAGTTTGTGACCACCTCTGATAAGGCTCATTTTCCGGGGGCCGATACCTACCATTTTACGCCCCATAACGCCCGCGAACTGGCCGGACAAGTTGTCTTAAAGGCCGTAGAAGCCTTTACTAAGCGCGATCCAGCTAAAATAAATATCCCGGTCGAACCCGTTGAAATCATGAGCGGCTTTTCCAATGAAGCCATCTTAGGCGCCTTAGGCGGGACGCCCAACCCCTTAATCGAAGCCATTAAGGCCGGCGTTGTCCGGGGAGCTGTCGGAGTTGTCGGCTGCAACAACCCTAAACTTAGGCAAGATGAGCAGCACGTAACTCTCACCAAAGAGCTGATTAAAAAAGACATCTTGGTTTTAGTTACCGGCTGCGCCACTTCGGCTATGGGTAAAGCCGGGCTTCTTGTGCCTGAGGGGGCCTCCATGGCCGGGCAAAAACTGGCCGGCTTATGTCAACAGCTAGGTATTCCTCCGGTCCTTCACGTTGGCAGCTGCGTTGATAATTCTAGGATCTTACAACTTTGCGCTGTCTTAGCTAACGCCATTGGCGTAGACATAAGCGCCTTACCGGTCGCCGCTTCGGCCCCGGAATGGTACTCGGAAAAAGCTGCGGCCATTGGGCTTTACGCTGTGGCCAGCGGCATTACCACCCACTTGGGTTTACCGCCAATGATCTTAGGCAGCCAAGCCGTAACTAAGCTAGCAGTTAGCGGCCTAAACGACGTCGTGGGGGCGGCCTTCATCGTCGAGCCCGATCCCATCAAGGCTGGAGAGCTTATTGATAATCATATCGGTCAAAAGCGCCAAGCCCTGGGCCTGTCGTTCTGAGAGGGGGCATAAATGGAAAAGGTTAAAACCATCAAGGTAGCGCCCTCTCGCTGCATAGGCTGCCTTAACTGCGAGCTAGCCTGCGCCAGCCGAGATTGGGATAAGTACTTCCCGTCAGGCTCGAAGATCAACTTAGTCTTCTTTAAGTCCGGCGGTCAGGCGCCGGTGACCTGCCTACATTGTGACGACGCCCCCTGCCTTAAAGTCTGCCGCACGGGCGCCTTAATCCGAGACGACCTAACTAAGGCCATCGTCGTAGACGGCCAGCGCTGTATCGGCTGCCGGACGTGCGTATCAGTCTGTCCCTTCGGGAACATCGCTTATTCCAGCGCTGCTTCAAAGGCCGAAAAATGCGATAAGTGTTCTGGTCGCCCTAGGTGCGTGGCCGCCTGCCCTTCGGGAGCCTTGACCTTTGTTGAGGAGCAAGAGATTGCTCCCACTCGCCGCCGGGAATTTGCTAAGCTCCTCTTGGAGGCCACTAAGGAGCCTTAAGCTCTACGATAGGGCGCCGCCAATGGAGGCCACTTTTTAAGCGCCTTCCATAAGTACCGCCGTTAACCATACAACTTAGGGAACTCAACATAATAACAGCCAAGGTTCAGAAGGCCTTGGCTGTTATCTGTTGTAAGGCTTTACCTAGGGCTATTTTTTTCGTTTACTGCTCCTAAACTCCCAAGGAGGCATGGCCTCAGGATCAAACCACAGGCCCATGCCGTTTTCTTTGGCTATGCGCTCAGCTTCTTTCATGGGCTGACAGATGTCTTTACGGATGCAGTAGCGATCGTAGACCCAAGCGTGGCCGGCGGCAACCATCTTGTGATTGATGAGCTCATCATTGAAGATGATTGTGGCCACCATCCGATTGTAGCGGTCGATATCTTCGATTTCGATCTTAACTAAACGGCCGCTTACCATATCCGAGAGGGCGTCACGGCTCTCATCGCCCCAATCCTGGCCGCCTTCAGGGGCGTCGATACCGTAGAGCCTAACTCTTAACCGCTCGTAATCGGTCGTAAGTATGGAAACAGTGTCGCCATCGATGATTCTCTCGACGTGTCCAGTATAGGACTCCTTAACCTCTGGCTCGCCTTTGGCCCAAAGGGAGAAAGAAAAAACCAGCACTAGTGAGAAGAAAAAGGTCGCCAGCCATAATTTTTTTAAGAGATGATTTTTCAAGCCCTTGCCTCCCTAAACTTGTGAACGTACGTGCAGTCTAGTGAATTTGAGCCAACTGGCCCGGTATCAATTTTTGCTGTATAAAAAAAAATTTTGTACTATAATCCCCGATCGAGCGAACTTTTTCCTAGGCCAAGCTTAAGCTTAGCTTAGCTTGGCTTAAGCTTAGTCTAAGCCTTCTAGCTTAGCTAAGCCTCGCCTAAGTCTTATTATCTGCTCAGGTAACATTTACGCGTTTTTTTGGTCTAAGACTCCCGCCTGGCCAGCTTTAAAAGCTGCGACCTTTTTTTTCATAACAATGTAACTTAAATTTATAGGATTACTATAATGAAAATTTTTAAGATCCTTCTAATCGCCTGTCTCTTGACTCTTTGGGTGTCTCCCGTCATGGCCGCTGAGGAACCCAAGAAAAAGTTAAACATTTTTACTTGGTCAGAATATATTGACTTAGATGTTATAGCTGATTTCGAGAAAACTCACAATGTCGATGTTCACATCGATCTCTACGAGTCCAACGAGGAAATGATCATCAGGCTGGAATCGGCCCGGCCAGGCTCTTACGACATCATCATCCCGACAACTTATTTACTACCTAGCCTACTTAGTAAAAAACTTATTCAGCCTCTTGATAAGTCATTACTGCCCAATATATCCAATATCGATCCTAGGTTTTTAAACATCTCTGAAGACCCTGGTAATGTCTATACCATCCCCTACCAGTGGGGCACCTCTGGCTTAGCCATCAGGACCAAAGATCCCTCCTCCATTGAGCCCTCTTGGGATCTTGTCTATAAACCCTCCGAGCAAGCCAGCTTCACCTTGTTTGATACGGCCCGCGACGTCTTCGGCAGCGCTCTTTTATACCTAGGCTACTCGGCTAATACCACTGATCCCGAAGAACTTATGAAGGCTGGCCAATTGGTTATCGAGGCCAAAAACCGTCCCAACTTCCGGGGCTTCAGCGGCGGCGTGGACGGATTATCCAAGGTCATCGGAAACGTCAATACCATTGCCCAGGTTTATAACGGCGAAGCTGTAAAAGCCTCCTTAGAAGATCCCGATATCCACTACGTCCTTCCCAAAGAAGGCTGCGAGATTTGGCTCGATCTCTTCGCCATCCCCACGGGCGCGGCCAACGCCACAGTGGCCCACGAATTTTTAAACTACATCATGGAGCCGCAAATCGCCGCCAGATTGGCCATCTACTCCAAATACCCTAGCCCCAACCTTATAGCTATTGAGCTTCTCCCGGCCTCAGATCGCGACAACCCTGGTATTTATCCGCCCGTTGAGATGCTTGAAAAGATGGAGTATTACAAGGATTTGGGTTATGAGGGTGAACGCTACGAGGAGCTCTGGAATATTGTTAAAACCCGATGACGACTTTTCGCCAACTGATCTCAAAACTGAGCCCCAAACTGCCCCCCAAGCCGACCAGCTAGGCTACCAGCTTGGCGACCGGCTTGGCTACCGGCTTGGTTACCATTTAGGCGACCATCAAACAAACCATGATGGCGGCGGCCAGCTGCCCGGGCAAGGCGAGCATCATGATAATCGCGAGCACCGGCTCGACCGGAGGCCTAGGTCGGCTTCCCGCGCACATATTGACGTAGTCTTAGTTGAGCCCCAAAAGGCTGAAAACATCGGCGCGGCAGCTAGAGCCATCGCCAACACCGGCTTGGGCCGCTTGGTGGTCGTCCGTCCGCGATCAATTAATTACGAGCTCATGGAAGCCATGGCCACGGCTCACGCCATAGATGTCTTAAGCTCCATGACCGTGGCTTCCGATATTCGCTCGGCTCTATCGCCATATCGTCTAGTCGTAGGGACCACGGCAAGACCTGGCTCTAGGCGGGGTCCAGTTTTGACGCCTAGGCAGATAGCCCCTAGTTTACTTACCGGTGAGCCGCCCTCTTGGGTGGCCTTAGTCTTCGGTCCAGAGCGCATGGGGCTTTCCACCGAAGATCTGAGGTACTGCCATAAAATCGTCCGCATACCCACGGCTAGGCGGGAAAACAGCTCTTTAAACTTAGCTCAGGCCGTTTTGATTATGGGCTATGAGCTCCTAATAGCCGCCGGCGGTGAACCCCCGGCCCCGTCTAAGGTAACCCCGGCCGATCAGATGGCCGAAAACCGCATGTACGATGAACTCGAAAAAGTACTGACCGGTATTGGTTTTTTGCCAGCCGATAACCCGGGGCACTGGCTGATGAACATCAAGAAAATCTTCAACCGCAGTTTACTGACTAAAGGCGAGTGCGATCTCTTGATGGGCGTCTGTAGGCAGATCCGCTGGGCCGTCAAAAACCTAAATTCCCTACCGTAAGCTATGTCAAAATAGCTAAAAATTGGCCCCTGGTAAAATATGGCATGGTAAAAAAAGATTGGAGGCGCCCGGAAGAGAAAGCCTCCCCCAAGCGCCTCCAACACGCTTATAAAACCTTAGTTATTTAGTCCTAAACAAAAAGAGCGAAAAATTAGGGTTTAGCTCTTATTCAGAGACCACGGTGATCTTTCGCGGCTGGGCCGGGGCCAGCTTGGGCAAAGTAAGGGTTAAGACGCCGTCTTTGACAGCGGCCGTTATTTTTTCCTGGTCTATCTGCTCGGAGAGCGAAAACTGACGGAAGTAGTCTCCGATCTCGTACTCGCGGGAAATTATCTTGCGCTCGGTCTTATCCTCTACGACCTTACCTAATATCGTTAAGACATTATCCCTTAAATCTATATTTAGTCCATCAGCAGCTACACCGGGCATGTCGGCGATCACGGTTAAGCCCTGATCGTTTTCCCAAATATCAACCAGAGGGCTGAAACGGGGGCCCCCGCTGGTGGTCTCCACGCCGCCTAAGTCCACCGGTGTTTTCTCGTGAGCGTTGATTTCCTGATTGCTTTCAGTCATTTTAGACCTCCTAAATTTATTTTCGATTACAGACTTTTGATGGTGATCTGGCGGGCTCTGGCCTCAGCGGCCTTGGGCATGGTCACCGTTAAAATTCCATTTTTAAAGTTCGCTTCCACAGCCTCAGAGTCGATCTTAGTCGGTATGGTCAGGCTGCGCCTGAAGCTACCGGGCTCGCGCTCCCGGCGATGGTAATTGACTTCGCCAACGGATGGTTCGGCCCTTTTTGAGCCTTTAATAGTAAGGGTGTCGTTTTTTACACTCAGCTCCAACGTTTCAGAGTCGATACCTGGCAATTCCGCTGTTAAATAGAGTTTTTCATCGTCCTCGGCTAGGTTGATCAATGGGAAAACTCCTGTATAATTTCTTCTAAGTTGATTGACACCGCTGGCCAAGGCGCTGTAAGCGTTCTCCATGTAGTTGCGCATGCGTTCTAATTCAACAAACGGACTACCACCAGGTCCTCTCCATCTTAAAATGGCCATAACAGTTCCTCCTAATGTCAGTTGGTTACATCTCTAGGTTGCCCTAAGAAGGGTCGGCGACCCTTTCACAGTAAAATGGTAAACACTCAGTTGCGATTGTCAAGCCGGGTCCAAGGTCAATAGCCTAATTTTTTTTAGAGCATAAAGGTTACTTTTCATGTTAGCGTACACCATAAAACGACTCTTTATGATGATTCCAACCTTTATTGGTATAACTTTAATTAGTTTTATCGTTATCCATCTGGCCCCTGGCGATCCCACCAATATGGTAACCGACCTAAACCCTCAGGCCAGTCAGTCGGCTAAAAAGAGGCTAACTGAACTCTACGGCCTAGATAAGCCCATCCACATCCAATACCTAAATTGGCTTAAAAACTTAGTCACCTTAGATCTGGGCCGCTCCATGGCCCCGGACCGCCGTCCGGTCATTGATAAGATTAAAGAGCGGCTGCCGGTGACCTTGACCTTAAACCTGTGCTCGATATTTATTATCATTTGTATTAGTCTCCCCTTAGGCCTGTGGGCCGCCGTCAGGGCCGGCGGC
Source organism: Deltaproteobacteria bacterium (assembly GCA_031279155.1). GTDB lineage: Bacteria > Desulfobacterota > Desulfarculia > Adiutricales > Adiutricaceae > JAISWF01. Next base: position 21,303 of record JAITJB010000090.1, read on the forward strand.
TGGTTTGATCGCTTCTCAACGGTCGGGGTCTTTATCTTCTTTGCCGCCCCCTCCTTTTGGCTGGCCTTACTGGCCATGTGGCTTTTTGGCGTAAATTTAGGCTGGCTCCCAATTTCTGGCCTCAAATCCCTCAATTACGATTCGCTATCCTTCTTTGACCGCCTTATCGATCTTAGTAAGCACCTGGTCATGCCGGTCATAATCTCCTCTTTGGGGGGCCTGGCCGGGCTCTCGCGCTATTTGCGCTCCAACATGCTGGAAATAATCCGCCAGGACTTTCTGACCACGGCTAGAGCCAAGGGCTTAAGCGAAAGGCTGGTTATCTGGAAGCACGCTTTACGAAACGCCTTGATCCCGGTGATAACTATTTTGGGTTTGTCGGTTCCGGGCTTAGTTGGCGGCTCGGTCATAATGGAATCTATTTTCGCTATCCCCGGCTTAGGGCAGCTTTTTTACGCAGCTGTCATGGGCCGCGATTATCCTTTGGTCATGGGCGGCCTGGTCATGGGGGCCTTCTTAACTCTTATTGGTAATTTCTTAGCTGACTTAGGCTACGCTTTAGCCGATCCTAGGGTCAGAGATGAGACCTTCCGGTAAAAAAAATGTTTCAATCATTTTTAACTAAGTTAATAGCCAACAAGCCGGCTTTTATCGGCGCTTTGATCGTTTTGGCCATGTTTATCATTTCCTGGCTAGCTCCGGTCTTATCCCCCCATGACCCTTCGGCTATTTCGGTGGCCCAACGCTTGCGTCCCCCCGGAACCCAAGGTCACCTTTTAGGTACCGACTCGCTAGGGCGAGACATACTATCTCGCATGATTTGGGGTTCCCGTGTCAGCCTTAAGGTGGGCTTTGTGGCCGTAGGCTTATCAACTCTCATCGGACTCATTTTAGGCGCATTAAGTGGTTACCACGGCGGGCTGGTGGACGCGGCCATCATGCGCTTTTGCGATCTGATGCTCTGTTTCCCCTCCATGTTTTTGATCTTAGCTGTTATCGCCATCTTAGAGCCCTCTATCTGGAATGTTATGGCCGTAATTGGTCTTACTAGCTGGATGGGCGTGGCCCGCCTAGTTAGAGCCGAAATTTTAAGCCTTAAAAATCGAGATTTCGCCCTGGCGGCTAAGGTCTTGGGGGCCTCGGACTTGAGGATTATCTGCCGGCATCTGCTTCCCAACGCCATGGGCCCAATATTGGTCACGGCCACCTTGGGCGTGGCCGGGGCCATATTAACTGAGAGCTCACTAAGCTTTTTAGGTTTAGGCGTCCAGCCGCCCACCCCAACTTGGGGATCGATTTTAAGCGAAGGCAAAAACTACCTTCATCGGGCCTGGTGGCTTTCTCTCTACCCGGGATTGGCCATCTTGATAACAGTGCTAAGCTACAATCTTCTAGGCGAAGGCCTAAGAGAGGCCTTAAGCCCCCATAGTAACCGTAGATATTAATAAACCCATTTTCATGGCTATGCTCATCCCAGGATAATAATGTTTAAATCTACTACCTTAGACGCCATAGGCATTAAACATGGGACCGACAAGTGCTCTAGCTCGGACGCCCAACACGACTATTTGCGCAAGTACGAGTTTTTCTTGCGGCCTTTAAGAAATAAGAGCTTCACCTTCCTGGAGCTCGGAGTCTATAAGGGAGCTAGCCTTAGGACATGGGCCGAATTTTTCCCCAAGGCCGAAGTTATCGGCGTAGACATTGAGCCAGCTGCCGCCGAATTAGCTGGTAAAGACGCTAAGGTCATTATTGGGAACCTCGCCCAAAACGAATTTCTCACCTCTCTAAAAGATCTTAAGCCCTTTGTCGTCCTCGATGACGCCTCTCACTGGTGGCCCGATCAATTAAGGGCCTTCTTTACCCTCTATCCCTCCCTCCCCTCAGGCGGGCTCTATATTATGGAGGATATCCACACCTCCTTTGAGCCCTTAGCCCGGCATTTTGCCTCAGGTTTTGACACCCCGCCCTTTACCATCCTCGTTAAACTGGCCGAATACATGACCGGAAACGATCGCCCCTCCCCCATCGTAGCCAATCAAAACTTAGTACCCATCGCCCGGGAAAAGAGATTTGATAGCGAGTTGCGGCTATTAGCCGATCTAACTGACGCCGTCATCTTTATCGAAAGAGCCTGCCTTATGGTTCGTAAATAGCCCACCATCGCTTTTTTTCCAAGACCTTGCCCTCCTTTTTGACCTTCCGCTTGACCTTCCTTTTGGCCAGTCTTTTTGGCCCGTCCTATTTTTAGTCTTTTGACCTAAGTACCCCTACCTTAGCCTTATAAATCCAAGCTAGCCAACCTAATCAATCTAAGCAAATCTAGACAGCCAAGCTAGCTAGCTTGTTAGCTAGGTTGCTAGCTTGCAACCAGCCAGCCAATGCTTTTTAGTGATTGGCCGAAAAATGGCTGATCTTACCCCAGATAACTTTATAGTTAATCGCCAGGCCAAAGGCTTATTATCCACCAAATCCTTTAAGATTTAAGACCGGCTGCCGCCGGCTTTGGCTGTATGTTGAACCGCCTATTGGCCGCTATTGGCCGGCTTTGGCCCCCTATTGGTCAGCTATTGGCGCATAAAAGACAACTAAATACGGCGATTGTTAGCGCCCAAAGAAAGGCCCGCTTTATATGAAGTTGCGGTCAGGCTGGGTTTTTTATTTTCTAAAAAAAAGTGCTTGACATCATTTGGGCCTTGCATTATTATAATGCTATAACCTGCTTTGCCAAAATAACCTACTCCGAGAGACTAAACTTTTAATGCGTTTTCTCAAAGCCGGAATCTCTACACCAAACGCGATATAGCATTAATTCAAAAAACTTTACTTTTGACAAGGCCTTTTACCAAAATATGACCAATTTTATCTAGTTAAATTCTGTCTTTCTTAGCTAACTCCTGGGTAACTCCAGGACGCAAGCAGACGTGGTCGATTGTAAACGTAAATATTTGACAATATTAAGTTATGCATATTTAATTTAATATTGTTATACGCTTTTTAACATTATTCACAATTTTTCTATCAACTTACTGTTATCTGATAGCTATTTAACCGGCTACATCGCTTGAATTTTATCTAGCTGGCTGTTTATATCTTTTTTGTTAACTAACTTAAACTTACTACGCATCAGCAGTTTTTTGTTTTAATCGTTTTCTTATTTCTATCATTTAGGAGGTAGGACATGCAGGAATTGCTCAACGCCGTCGTCGAGCTTATGGAGGACGAAGCCTTAGCCCTGACCAAGGAGTATATGGAAAAGGGCAAAAGCGCCAACGAAGTCTTCGACGTCTACAAAGCCGCCCTAGCCGAAATCGGGGCGAGATTTGAAAAGAAAGAGTACTTCGTTCCAGAGCTGATTTTATCGGGCGAGCTGATTAAGGCTGGTTCGGAAATCATTAAGCCTTATCTGACCACTGGCGAAAATAGCTCTGGCAAACCCAAACTCGGTAAAGCCCTCATCGCTACCGTGGAGGGCGACATCCACGATATCGGTAAAAACATCGCCGGCATGATGATGGATATCGCCGGCCTTGAGGTCATGGACTTAGGCGTAGATGTAGCCACCGATAAGATCGTCAATGAGGCTATCAGCTGGCAGCCCGACATCATCGGCTTGTCAGGTCTTTTAACCTTAGCTTACGACCCCATGAAAATGGTCGTTGAAGGTCTTAAGAAAGAGGGTCTGCGCGACAAGATCAAGGTCATCATCGGCGGAGGGCAGACCGACGAACACGTCCGCAAATACGTCGGCGCCGATATCTTTGCCACTGACGCCATGGTTAACGTGACCTTCGCTCAACAAGTCTTGGGAGGTAGATGATATGGCCGATAATTCCCAACTGCTCGCCGAGCGTAAAAAACGCTATTTCGATTGCGTTGAATTAAAAAAACCCGACCGGGTACCCATCGCCCCATTAGCCGAGTTTTTTCCGGCTAGGCTCAAAAACTACACCGTTAAAGAGGTCATGTATAACCACGACCTCATGAGCGAGGCTTGGCTTTACTACCATGAGAAGTACCAGCCTGACCAATCTCAAAACCCCTTTAGGCTGCGCGGCTTCGGTCCTCTTTTAGAGACGCTCGATTTTCAACACCTCAAGTGGGCCGGTCATGGTCTGCCCGACAACATGGCCTACCAGTTCGTTGAATTGGAACTCTTAAAAGTCGAAGAGTACGACCACTTCATTAACGACATGAGCGACTTCATGCTCCGGCGCTACATCCCGCGCGTCTGTAAGTCTCTGGCTGCCTTTGAGAAACTCCCGCCCTTTAGCGCGCAGTTTTCTTACTTTTGGGGGCTTTTCTGGCCAACGGCCTTTTTGGATCCCGAAGTGGCCAAGGCTGTGGAATCTGTCCGCGAGGCCGCTTTGGCTGGCGCCAAACTTTTAGCCGCCGGACGCGAGCTCGAGGGCAAATACCAGGCCGCCGGGTTTCCGCCCAGTAGCGGCGGCTATACCCAAGCGCCCTTTGACACCTTAAGCGACGTGCTGCGGGGGACCAAGGGCTTGATGCTCGACATGAGGCGCTGCCCGGATAAGATCATGGCCGCCTGCGAAAAGATCTTGCCTCTGATGATCAACGCCGCCTTAGGCGCGGCTAAAGCCTCTGGTTGTCCCATTACCTTTATCCCCCTCCACAAGTGCATGGATACCTTCATGTCTCAGGCTCAGTTTGAGAAATTCTACTGGCCTCACTTCCAAGAGCTACTTCAGGAACTGTGCCGCAACGGCCTGTACCCCTGGGTCTTAGTTGAGGGCAACTGCGACAACCGCCTCAACAGCTTCCGAAATGTGCCCGAGGGCAAGATCGTCTGGCACATCGAGGGCTCCAACCTCCGCAAAGCCAAGGAGGCCTTCCGGGGCGTCTCCTGCATCAGGGGTAACCTGCCGGTCTCGGTCTTGGTCATGGGTTCGCCTGACGACGTCAGAGCGGAGTGCAAGAAGATCTTAGATCTTATGAAGGATGACGGGGGATTTATCTTCGACACCGGCGTCAACATCGGAGACGCGCGTTTTGAAAACGTCGACGCGATGTTCGATTACGTCAGGGAGCACGGGGTGTATTAACCCCCCACCGCCTCCCCGGGCGGAGTATCTGGCTTCCGTGGCATGGGTTCCACGGCGCCGGCCGTGGAACCAATAGGAGAGGACATGAGCCAAAGTAACGCCGCCGTCCAAACGGCGCCAACAAACGACAATCGAAGCTTCATGCTGGTCATGGCTCTCATGGTCAGCCTGTTTATGGGCTTACTTTACGCCTTTTCGATTTTTATCAACCCACTAGAAGCAACTTTCGGCTGGCAACGCCACCAGACAGCTCTGACCTTTAGCTTGACGATGATATTTTTTAGCTTAGGCATGTTAACTGGCGGTAATATAATAGCCAAAATCGGCCCGGCTAAGGCGGCGGCTTTAGGCGGCGCCCTAGCTGCTCTAGGCTTTTTAATTGCCTCATTTACCCCTAACCTTTATATTTTATACTTTGGCTACGGCGCCCTTGGCGGCTACGGCATTGGCGTGTCCAACTTAGTTCCAACCTCCGTCCTACTCAGATGGTTTCCCGATAAAAAGGGCCTAGCTACTGGCCTGGTGACCATGTTTCTAGCCTTTGGCACCTTCTTTTTAGGCACTCAATTAGCTGGTCGCTTGGTGGCCGCTTACGGTTGGGCCCACACATTTAGGATCATTGCCGGGGCCTTTATCGTCTTTGTCTGCGGCTGCGGCCTGATGCTTAAGTTCCCGCCATTAGGCTACCGCCCCAAAAATTGGAACCCGCCCGAAGGGCAGGCTGATATTTGGGGTTACCGGAGGATCAACGTCCTTAAGACCGCCGCCTTCTGGTTGATCTGCAGTTGGCTTTTGTTTGTCCAATTAGGCGGTTTGATGGTCATCAGTCACGTCGTGCCTTTTGCCACCGAGCAAGGCGTACCGATAGCCAAAGCCGCCATGGCCATGGGTTTCTACGCTATAGCCAACGGCGTAGGCCGCCTATTTTTTGGCTGGTTCAACGATAAATATGGAGTTAAGGCCTCCATGATTTTGGATTGTTTTATCATGGGCGGCGGACTGATTGGGATGGTCTATATATTTAGAGCCTTGGGTTATCCTGGCCTTCTGATTTCCGTAAGCTTGGTGGGCTTCGGCTATTCCGGCGCCGTGCCCTTGGCCGCCTTATTGACTAATAATTGTTTTGGTCCCAAGTTCTTCCCTATAAACTACGGGATGTTCACTATTCCTGGCGCCGTGATCGGCGGGCTACTTGGCCCCACCCTTGGCGGTCTTATCCAAGCCAAAACCGGATCGTACACTATAGCCATATTGTCAGCCGCTGCCCTATCTCTATTGGGCATCGTCTCTACTGTCCTTTTAAAAACTCCGCCCAGGCGCACCGACGATTAATTCGTCAAAGTCTTGGCTTAACCAAAATCTTGACTTAACAAGATTCCGTCAGGAGAACGGACCAAAGTCTCCCTCTTGCGGCCAGGCAAGAGGGCAAGGCTCTAGCCAGTAGCCGCGACCGGCGCTTAAAATCCCTAGGGGGGCCTTGGTGGACATGGGCCCCCCTAGGTTTTTTTTATAGGCCTACGGCCCTACTTGGCTATCTTTATGGGGCCTACGGCCCCATAAAGGATTTTTAGCCCCTTTACCACGAAAAAAGCCCTCCCCAAGATAGACCGCTTAAGCCTAAGAGTCTAACGGGGAGGGCTAATATCATCTAGCGGATAATTTTAGGAAGTTACTTTTTTGCGAAGGCCCCAAGGCTTAATGACCGAGATAGCCACCATAAATAAGATTAAAAAAACCTGAATAGCACCGCCTTTAAGGCTAGTAAGACGGTTAGCTATCCACGTGGGATCGGCTAAAGCGCCTAAGCCTTCGGCATAGGAGATGGCCGGCTGGTCGTTGACCGTTGGCCCCAAGTAAAAGGTGCCAAAGAGAATACAAAAAACGGTCAGGACCCATTTGACGGCCAACCAACGGTGCTTAAAAAAACCCCAATTGGAAAAAAGCGAAAACAATAACCCGGTGACCAGGCAACCCATGGCCCCAGGGATGATCAGTAAATCATCAACTAGCTTGGAGGCTATATTGTAACCGTAAAGTTCGCCGCCGCTTTCGGCGCTGGAGAAAAGGAAGACCATAATATTTAGGCCGATCGCTCCGCCCACCCAGAGCCCAGCCAAAATAAGGTGAACAATCTTCAAGACCCTTAAACCTAACTTTCCTAATTTAGGCATTATTACCTCGCTTTATCAAATAATTACCAGCTTTAGCCAAGTAAAAGGCTCAATTAACCAGAGAAATCTGATTGCCTTAACCTATCAAAATAAACCATCTAATAATGGCTGGCTTAAATTTTAGCACGGTATTTGAGCTGAGGCAAATAATAAACCTAAAAACTATGTGGAGCCTTTGATTGAGAGGAAGTGGGATTATGGCAGGTGCGATAAATGCTACAGAAATGTAAAATTTTTGACCATGTAGGCATTGATATGGCAAATAAAGGCCAGTAAAATACCAAAAACGGCATCCCCCAACTACCCCAACTACCTTTGTTCGGCTAACCGCCAACGACCAATCGCTATATAGCTTTGTTTTGATCTAGCTTTTTTTCGTCAAAGCAGGCTACCGTGACTTGGGGCGACTTGCGATTGGCCTGACTATAGCTTTAGATGAACCAAAATAGCCCGGCCGCTCAGATCGACGATTTTCATGATAAGCCTCGTCGTTATCTTTAGTCTTTTGGCCAGCATCTTTCTAGCCGCCTCAAAGAAGGGCCGGCACTCTATTAAGGTCGTAGAGCTCTTTTGGGCCAACAATGAAGCATCGTTAACAAAAAAATACATGGGCGCGGAGGTATTGCCGGTTTTTTTGACGTATTTATTGGCAAACTTAAGGCCCTTCTCATTGGTGGCGTCAAAAATCAATTCTCCGTTGGGAAAGGCTTCTTTAAGGGCGCGGATAAATTCTAAAATTTTAGGCTCTTGATAATATTGAAAGACCCCGGAAACAATAAAAAGCGACGGCAGCGTTGTGTCTATTAGCTTTACCCACTCTAGGCTAAAGATGTCAGAGGCGATTAGGAATTCATTTTCGCACTCACCTAAAACCTTTCGCCGGTTTTCGATGACCTCGCTTGTATCTACTTCATAAAATAAATCGCGTTTGTTGTTAAGCCTAAAATAGGCGGTTTCTAAGCCAGCGCCTAAGTTTATGACATTACATTTTTCATAGGACGCTAAAAATTTTCTGGTCCAGCTATCGAGGTGGTAGTATCTGGCCACAGAGGCCATATGCAAATACTCGGAGGTATTTTTTTTAATATTTTCGCTTTCGATCTCGCTCTCTAGCGACAAAGCCATTTGGTCATAAAAATAATCCGGAAATCTGTTAGATACGTAAATGCGAGAGACGAGCGGAATAAATAATGTGTCCGCAACACCTTCGAGTTTACTCATAGCTTACCTCTGATAATTTAGATTCATAATTTTAGCTTTCAGCTTAAGGTCAAGGGTACCTTAAGGGCTATAGCCGCGAGATAGTCATTAACGTTTAAGACCGGCGCCCACCAGCGCGAGGAAACTAAACCATGGTCATCAATAATTTCGCCCAAATGACAGGCGGAAAATTCCGAAACCAAAACCTTATCTAGCCCCGTGATAAGCCCCTGGCCGGTGGCTTTCATGATGGCTTCCTTTCTTACCCACATATGGTAGAAGGCCGTAGCCAGCTCCTGACCATCTAAGATTTCTAATAGCTCGCGTTCGCGAGGATGAAAATATTTAGCTATGCCCGCGAAATCCCTCTCATGATCCGTCGTAAGTTCAATATCAACACCAATACAATCCACTTGGTTGGTCACAGCTAAGATAGCCATCGAGGCGCAGTGGGCTAAGCTAAAGACGATATCCCCCCAATAAGGTTTACCGTAAGGGCCATAACTAAAATCCTCATCTAGAGGCCGGGCGATTGTCATATAGGAAACCAGTATTTCCTTAACCGCCGCCCGGCTCAGGATAAAACGCCTTTTATCTTCGGGCCGAAGAAATTTATCGGCCCTTTTTCGCTCGTTTGGCGACAACCTATGGTCCAGCCACTTGGGATCAAAGTCAAAAGCGCTCAGCTCAATGAGCCAAATCTCAACCCCATGGCCGATTATCCCAACAGAGGCCAGGTCAACTTTAGAAAAATAGCTTCTGCCCCCCATGCTCTCGCCTTAAAAGAAATACTTAAAGCCTAAATAGGCGTGATCGTTTTTGTCAAATTGACCGATACTGCCCGTAGGTTTGCCGGTCAGTAAGATGTAGCCGAAGTTAATTTTTAAATGATCGTTTACGTCATACTCGTTAAACCATTCAACACTCGACTCCTGATTGTTCATGTAATAGACGCCGCGCAAGCTACTTATCAGGGCCTCATAGAAAAACTTGTCCTCAAGGCTCATAGAAAAGCCGTAACGGCTGCGGTCAATACCAGTTATGTCTTGTCCCCCGTCGTAGCGAAAGAAAAACCCCTGGACATTTAAAACCAGATTGGTAAAAAAAGTCCGGTCCCAGCCTAAGATGCCCTGATAATCGTTGCGTTTAACCAAAGTAATGTCTGAAGATTGAAAGGGATAATCCGACTTAAAGGCGGCTTCGGCTCTCAATGTTGAGCTATCAAAAGAAATAGCCGTACTTATGGCGTAGGTTTCAAAGCTATCATATGAGGCCGTGACCAGGGGCCGAAAGGATCGCGGATCGATAGATAAGTTATAGATCGGCGTATGCTCATAGCTGC
>JAITJB010000165.1 GCA_031279155.1 Deltaproteobacteria bacterium
GTTTCACCCACGCTCCATGGCCTTCCATAACGTCTAAGCTTCCAATCTTGGTCGGGGACTAAACCAGCTTGTTCAGAGTACAACTCTAAGCCTAATTTACGCCCTAGACCAAAAAATTCTCTTACTCTAGCAGCTAAGCGATCGACTCCTAGTCTTCGGCCTACCTCATAATAGTAAACGTCGCAGCTGTATTTTAGAGAGTTATGGAGATTTATCTGGCCGTGACCGCCTCTAGCCCAACAGTGGAAAGGGTAGTTGCCGAGCTTTAGGGCTCCTGAGCAGTTGATGCTGGTTTCAGGGGTGATAATGCCTTCGGCCAAGGCCGCCGAAGCTACAGCTATCTTAAAGGTCGAACCAGGTGGGTATAGGCCATTAACAGCCCGGTTTTGCATGGGGCTGAAGGCGTCCTCATTTAGCGAGCGCCACCTCTCAGAGGAGATGCCGCCGACAAAGTCCTCAAGGTTATAGAGGGGACTAGAGGCTAAGGCTAAGATCTCAAAATTTCTGGGGTCTAATACGACGATGGCCCCGCTCCGCTCGCCCAACAAAGCTTGGGCCACGCGCTGGAGGCGGCTATCAATGGTCAGACGGACATTGTGCCCTGGCCTTGGATAGGCGGCCCCGAGCTCTTCTAAGACGCGGCCTTTGGAGTCGACCGTGGTCAGGCGGCTACCCTTAACGCCGCGCAGGTAAGGTTCCAACGACTGCTCTAGGCCGCTTTGGCCCAAAAGCTCGCCCTGCTTGAGATCGGGGTACTCGCCGCTTTTTAATTGCTCAGGACTTATTTGACCCAAATAGCCGATAGTGTGAGGGGCAAAATTGCCCTCAACGGGCTTCCGAACCGAATTAAGGTGGACCGACAAACCCTCAAAACGGTAGCGGCGGCTCTCAATTAGGGACAGATCGGCTCTCGTTAGCCCGGTCAGCCACTGGTTGGCTGTGTAGGGGCTAGCCTTGGCGAAGCTTTGATAGCGGTTTAAAAGGTCATTATAATCCCGCCCTAAGATAACTGCAATACCCTGGGCTAAGGCCTCGGGATCGCTAACCTCATTGGGGGTGACCAAGAGATCGTAGGCAACTTCGTTCTCGACTAGGAGCCTACCGTCGCGGTCGACAATCAGCCCCCGGGTGGTATTGATTTCAACCTGGCGGGTGTGGTTGTTTTCAGCCTTCTGGAGGTACTCATGGCCCTGTCTGACCTGGAGAAACCACAATCTTAAGATCAAAACTGAAAATACCGCCGCCATAAAAATCTTGATGATGGTTAGCCACGGCGCCCGTTGGGGGGTCTCGGCGTATGGGGATTGACCGACAGTCATTTTACAGCCTTAGGATTAATGAGCCAGCTATCTAAGACGTAGAAGACCACCGGTCCGATCAGGCCCGTAATTAAAGCGCCAACGGCCCGACCAGCCAAATACCTGACCGGTATGGCCTCCATTTGACCGAGATTACCCATAATACCTAGAAATATTGGAATGAAGATGATGTTGATGAAAAAAGTCAGGGCAAAACAGAGAAAGGCTAATTGGATATAACCATGAAAGCGCAAAAGCTTTGAACTATAAGACAAGGCCACTACCGAGAGGACCAAGGTCAAGGGCCTGAGGCCCTCAGGGGCCAGACGCAGGGCGTCGGCCAAGACGCCCATCAAAAAGGCCCCAGAGGCCGCTAGAGCCGGTCTGGCTCGCCAGGCCAAGTAGATGGTCAGTATGACCGTCCACTCCGGCCACAATGAGCCAATGGACCTAACTAAGGCTGGGAGAGTAGAGCCCACAGAGAGAACAAGGCCCAAGACCACGATAAAGGCCGTCTCTTTGACCCGAAAACCCGGGCCTGACGGGGTGTGGAACGCGAGCACCCTTCCTCCGGCACAAAGACCATTAACGGCCCTCTTGCTTTTTTTTCTCGAAAACAGCCTTTAAATCAGGGGCCAAGCCCAACCAGTCCACGGCCTTAGGCCGATCGGCTAGGATTAAGACCTCTTCTAACCTATCGAAATCGACCATGGGGCTGACTTCGGCGGCCAAAAACAGGCCCAAACTCTGCTTATCGACGACCGTTACGCTACCTAGGGGTAGTCCGGAGGGAAAAATCCCGTCCAAGCCGCTGGTGACCACTAAATCCCCGGGCCTGACGTCGTCGATTTTGCGGATATAGTCTAAAGTCATGGCCTTTTGGCCGCGACCAGTCAGGAGGGCGTTAACTCTATTTCTCTGGACAAAGGCGTCAACGGAGCTGGCCGAATCAGTTAAAAGTAGGATTTTGGCGTAATGGGGGGCTAATTCCACCACCCGGCCAACCACCCCGCGTTCGGTCATGACCGGCGCGTCCAAGCTAACCCCGTCAGCCGTGCCGGCGGCCACGACCAGGGACTGAAACCAGGGGCTGGGATCCCAACCGACGACTTTAGCTGACAGATAGCGTCCGGGGGGTTGATCGTGGAAGGCTACCAAGCGCCTTAAGCGCTCATTGGCCAGATGCTCTTCGTTGAGAGCGACTATTTGGCGGCTCTGACGGTCAATAACCTTGCGCAGCTGCTCGTTTTCTCGCCTGACGTCTATTAAGTTAAAATAACCTAGCCAAATGCCCTCGACCTGATTGGCCAAGCGCCCTAAAATTGAACTAACCGGCCCCATGGTTTGGAGGGTAGCCGAATTAAAAGTCGACTCCTCATAGCTGCGCTGCGCGGAAAGGGATAAAAGAGTCAAGCAGACGATGATTAAAAGGACCGGGAGCACAATGTCCAGGCCCTCGAAAGCCTGTTTCACCGAATGGCGATCTCCTTTAGGATATCTAGGTTCTCCAAGGCCTTACCGCTGCCAATGGCCACCGCTTTGAGCGGATCGTCGGCTATTATGATAGGTAGGTGGGTTTCTTCGCGCAGTAAGACGTCTAGCCGCCTAAGTAACGCTCCGCCGCCAGTTAAAACAATGCCCCTGGTGACGATATCAGCCGCAAGTTCCGGCGGTATCTTCTCTAAGGCGCTTTTGACGGTATTTATTATAGTATCTAACTGCTCTTTGATGGCCTTACGGATTTCTTCGCTATCAATGGCCACGGCCATGGGCAGCGAACTTACCGAGTGACGGCCCTTGACCTCAACGGTATCGACCTGATCGGATGGGTAAGCCGTACCTATCTCGTGCTTGATATTTTCAGCCGTTCTCTCGCCAATGTGGAGATTATACTTTTTGCGGATGTACTGAGCAATAGCCTCGTTCATCTTATCGCCGGCCACCCGAACGGATCGGGAGTAAACCACGCCGGCCAGCGATATGATGGCCACCTCGGTGGTGCCGCCGCCAATATCGACTATCATGTTGGCCGCTGGCTCCGTTATGGGGAGACCTGCGCCAATAGCTGCGGCCATGGGCTCTTCGATCAGGTAGACCTCACTGGCCCCGGCCTGTTCGGCGGCCTCACGCACGGCCTTTTTCTCGACCTGAGTTATGCCCGAAGGCACGGCCACTATCATTCTAGGCCTAAAAAGGCGCCGGTAATGGGTCTGGCGGATAAAGTGCCGGAGCATGGATTGGGTTATCTCAAAATCGGCGATAACCCCATCTTTCATGGGCCTAATGGCCTCAACCCCGGCCGGGGTGCTGCCGAGCATCTTTTTGGCCTCAGATCCCACGGCCATGATTTTGCCGTTGTGGCCATCCTTGCGGCTGACGGCTACGACCGAAGGCTCAGAGAGGATAATGCCTCGCCCGCGAAGATAGACCAAAGTGTTGGCCGTACCTAAGTCAATGGCCAGGTCATTGGAGAAGACATTAAACAATCTGCGAAATATATTCATGGTAAATCCATTGAATTGCTATTTAAAACCTCAATAAATACTATTATATACGGTAAAATTCAATTTCTGCTTAAAGTAAAACGCCGTCAATATGGCCTAAGGCCATACAGACGGCGCTTAAAAAATAAATTAACGGTGTTGACTCTATCACAATTCACCGTGCTATCTGATTAATCTAGCATCCGAATGATCAGGCTGAATAATCAGACCCAATAATGAGACGAGATAAGTTCTCTACTATGGCCACCTCTACCGACCGGACCTGCCTTGGGAGTAGGTTATCCCAAAGATTAGCCGGGACAGGACTCACTATCATTTTTCGGTTGAAGTATCGCCGCCGGACTTGTCATCTAAGAGTGTCTTTTCAGTTGAACTAAAGTCAACGGCCAGATCGCTTGCGGCTGTGGGGACAGAACCAATATCAGCAGCCTTACCAACATCACCGGCCTTGCGCGAAGCCTGAACGCGCTTCTTACGGTCTTCTTGGCGCCGCCTAGAGGAGCCGGTGGCCGCTTTGACCGTATCTTTATCAACCATCTTCAAAATGACCATGGGGGCCGCGTCGCCGGCCCTAGGGGCCCGCCTAGCCATCTGGACGTAACCTGAAACACGATTTGGGTAGTTTTCTTCGGGTTCACTAAAAAGGGTTCTAAGAACTGAACTCTTGGTGACCATGGCGGCCGCCTGCCGCAGGGAGTGGAGATCGCCGCGCTTAGCTAAGGTCACTAGGCGGTCAATGACCGGTTTAACGGCCTTGGCCTTGGAGACCGTGGTCTCGATTCGGCGATACTCTAAAAGGCTGGTGGCCATATTGCGCAGCATGGCGTCGCGATGGCTGGCCGTCCGGCCCAATTTTATATTGGATTTACGATGTCGCATAATGATCTACCTGGATTATTCCTTTTTAGCCTCAGGTCTGACAAAACCATCGACTTTCATGCCCAAAGACAGGCCCAGATCGGTTAAGACCTCTTTTATCTCGTTGAGAGACTTACGTCCAAAGTTTTTGGTCTTAAGCATTTCATGTTCGGACTTTTGGACTAACTCGCCGATATAATAGATATCGGCGTTTTTCAGACAATTGGCCGAACGCACGCTGAGCTCGAGCTCATCGACCGTGCGATAGTAGTTCTCGTTAGAGCCGCTGACCCCGTGGTCATCGAGGCTGGCTGAGCCGTCGGCTTTGGCCTCGTCAAAATCCGTAAAAATGGTCAGCTGGTCTTTGAGGATTTTAGCCGCCGTAGCCACCGCATCCTGAGGAGTTAAGCTGCCGTCGGTCCAGACCTCTAAGGTCAATTTATCGTAGTCGGTCTTTTGGCCGACTCGGGCGTTGGTGACTAAAAAGTTGACCTTGCGGATGGGGGAGTAGAGGGCGTCCATGGGGATGACCCCGATGATCTGCTCGTCTTCCGGCGGCTTTTCAGCCGGGACGTAACCTTTACCCAAGGCCACGACCATCTCCATATCAAGGATACCATTTTTAGAGAGCGTTGCTAGGTGCTGATTCTTATTTAGGACCTCGACCTGATGGTCGGTAATAATATCAGCCGCCGTAACAGTCTTGGGGCCAGAGGCCTCAACGCGGATGACGCGGGGTCCGGCGCCGTGGAGCTTGAGGCGGACCTCCTTGAGATTTAAGATAATATCGCTGACGTCCTCAATGACGTCGGTTAAGGTACTCAGCTCGTGGAGGACGTTTTTTATCTTAACCGAAATAATCGCCGCCCCCTGGAGCGATGAGAGCATCACTCGGCGCAGGGCGTTTCCTAAGGTCAGTCCAAAACCCCTCTCTAGGGGTTCACAGACAAACATGCCATAATTTTTTACTGGATCAAATTCCTCGACATCGACTTTTTGGGGTTTAATGATATCTTTCCAGTTGGTTTCCATACCCTCTCCCGAACGGCTAGTTTTATTTTTCGACCGGTTAGATCTTGCTTTTAGCCTAGGTTTTGGCCGAAGCTAAGCTTTGCTTTAAGCCCGACCACTATCAGCCACCACGGCTGAAAAGGCGCAGGCTAGGGCGATCTTCCCGGGGCTGCAGTTGGTCAGAAGCGCGATAGAGGATAAACCCAACAGCGCTCCAACCTATCAGCCGTCACTTGGAATAGAGCTCGACGATCAGCTGCTCGGAGATCTGCGGGGAGAGCTCCTCACGCGTAGGCAACTCCTTGACACGCCCCTCGAAGTTAGCCTTGTCCATTTCCAGCCAGCCAGGGGTGCCCCGGCGAGTCACGGTCTCCAGCGACTCTAGGATATTGGCGCTTTTTTGGCTCTTGATTTTTAGAGAAATCAGATCGCCGCTTTTGACCAGGTAGGAAGGAATATCGACCTTCCGCCCGTTGACCAAAAAGTGCCCGTGGCAGACTAGCTGGCGAGCCTGGTTGCGGGAGGCGGCAAAGCCCAAGCGGTAGACTATGTTGTCAAGGCGCCTCTCTAAGAGAATCAAAAGATTGGCTCCGGTCACGCCCTTCTGACGCTCGGCCTTCTCGAAGACGGAGCGGAACTGCTTTTCCAACAGGCCGTAGGAACGCTTGACCTTCTGCTTCTCTCTGAGCTGGAGGCCGTACTCAGAGAGCTTTCCCCGGCGGGCGCCGTGCTGGCCGGGCGCATGGGCCCGGCGCTCGAAGGCGCACTTGTTGGCATAGCAACGGTCGCCTTTTAAAAATAACTTGGTGTTTTCTCGCCGGCAAATCCGGCAAACTGCCTCGGTGTATCTAGCCACCTGATATTTCTCCTGATGATAAACCTTATAAGACTAACTGATCAGACGCGGCGGCGCTTGGGTGGACGGCAACCGTTGTGGGGGATGGGGGTGACGTCGCGGATCATGTTGACCTGCATCCCCGAGGACTGAAAGGCCCTTAGGGCTGACTCCCGGCTATTGCCAGGACCCTTAATAAAGACGTCGACCACCTTCATGCCGTGTTCCTGAGCCTTCTTGGTGGCGTCTTCCACCGCCGTCTGGGCGGCGTAAGGCGTACTCTTGCGCGAGCCTTTAAAACCCTGCACCCCGGCGCTGGACCAGACCAAGGTGTTGCCCTGGGGGTCGGTTATAGTGACGATGGTGTTACTAAAAGTAGCGTGGATATGCGCTACCCCCACCGGTATGATCTTTTTATCCTTTTTTTTGCGCGTCTTGCGCACTGCTTTGGCCGACATTTAATACCTCTGGCGCTACTTGGCTTTATTACGCCTAAAATTGCCTTAGCTTATCCGAGCATCCTAGGATTTATCCTTAGAAGCTCACTATCACTTGGAAGGCGCTTTTTTCTTACCGACCACGGTCCGGCGGGGTCCCTTGCGAGTCCGGGCGTTGGTGTGGGTCCTTTGGCCATTGACGGGTAGGCCCCGGCGGTGTCTTAAACCACGGTAGCAGCCTAAGTCCATCAAGCGCTTGATGTTCATGGTCACATCGCGGCGCAGATCGCCTTCGACCTTGTACTCGCCGTCAATAATCCTGCGGATGCGGTTGACCTCATCGTCGGTCAGGTTATCGCTCTTGACCCCAAAGTCCACCCCGGCCTTTTTTAAAATAGCCTGGGCGCTGGGCCGCCCCAGCCCGTAAATATAAGTCAGGGCGATCTCAATGCGCTTCTGACGGGGCAAGTCAATGCCTGAAATTCTGGGCACCTAGCAAACCTCCAATAAATCTAACAAAATCTGGCAGCCAAAGATAATGCCAAGTTATTCTTAACCTTGGCGCTGTTTATGCTTGGGGTTGACACAAATAACCCGGACCTGGCCGAATCTTTTGATAATTTTGCACTTCATGCACATTTTTTTGACTGAAGTTCTGACTTTCATTTTCTACTCCACAAAAAACTAATCAGCCTAAGGCCTGAAAAATAGCCTGCCTCACTTCGGCTGGCTGGCCCAAGCCGCTGACTATCTTAAGCTTGCCTTTACGCTGGTACCAGGCCACCAAAGGTTTGGTTTGAGCGTGGTAGACGGCCAAGCGGTTTTTAATAGTCTCTAAACTATCGTCGGCCCTTTGGTAAATCTCGCCGCCACAGCTAGGACACTTGTTGTCCACTGGCGGCGGCGAAAAAATGGTATGCCAACTGGCCCCGCAGCCCCGGCAGACCCTCCGGCCTGTTAGCCTTTTTTCGAGTTCCTCGTCGGGAACTTCCAGGAGCAGACAGGCGTCTATGCTCCTAGGAGGGCTGGCTTGGGCTAAAAACGCCTCTAAGGCTTCGGCCTGAGCCACTGTCCTAGGAAAACCATCTAGTAAACAGCCCTTTAGGGCGTCAGGTTGCGACAGGCGGTCAGCAACTAGCCTAACCACCAACTCATCGGGCACCAAGGTCCCTTGGTCCATATAGCCCTTGGCTTCCAGGCCCAAAGGCGTCCCCAAAGCTAAATTGGCTCTAAATATGTCGCCAGTGGCAACATGAGGGATGCCGTATTTTTGGGTCAAGGCCTCAGCCTGGGTACCTTTACCGGCTCCCGGTGGGCCAAGAAGAATAACTATCACCTGAGCCCCCCAAACGCTATCCCAAAAGCTGACTTAGGGAAGCGCCAAACTTTAATGGTTACATCATTTGGGCTGATTTGTCAAGCCCTTTTTAAAAACTAAAAGCGACGCCTAGACGAGACGCGGCCCATACCGGTCATGCCCTTTTTCATTAACCCATCGTAGTGCTGATTTAAGACGTAAGACTGCAATTGGCTAATGGTATCTAAGGCCACACCAACGACTATCAAAAGCGCCGTGCCGCCAAAGGAAAAATTGACCTGAAAGTAACGGCTGACAAAGGAGGGCAATAAGCAGATGACGGAAACGTAAAGGGCCCCCCAAAGGGTAATCCTAGTTAAAACCCGGTCAATGTACTCAGCTGTCCTCTGGCCAGGGCGGATGCCCGGGACAAATCCGCCGTGCTTTTTCATGTTCTCAGCCACATCCGTAGGATTAAACTGGACCCCGGTGTAGAAATAACAGAAAAAGATAATTAAAGCCACATAAATTAGGTTATAAAGCCAGTTGTCCCTCATAGTTAGGTTATTGAGGAAGGGTAGATCGACAAACTGACCCAAGGTGGCCGGAAACATAATTAAGGAACTGGCGAAGATGGGCGGTATGACCCCGGCCGGGTTTAGCTTGAGCGGCAGATGGGTAGAGCGTCCGCCCATCATCCGGCGCCCAACCATGCGCTGGGCGTATTGAACCGGTATGCGCCTTTGGGCCCGCTCGCAGAAGACCACGCCGGCCACTATTAAGATGACGCCAGCCGCTAAAAAGGCCATGCGCAAAACCGACTGCTCATCGGCGGCCAAATCGCCAATGATCCCGCCGATAGCCGAGGGCAGCCCTTCGACAATACCGGCAAAGATGATTATGGAGATGCCGTTGCCAATGCCCCGCTCGGTAATCTGCTCACCCAACCACATGATAAAGCAGGTCCCCGCCGATAAGGTCACCATGGTCATGAGCCTGAAGCCCACGCCGGGACTTATGACGACCGAAGAGGCCCCGTCGATGCTCATCCGCTCTAAGCCCACGGCCAGCATAAAGCCCTGGAAGAGCGATAAGCCGACCGTCAAATAGCGCGAGTACTGAGTGAGCTTGCGCCGCCCGTCTTGCCCGCCCTCTTTTTTTAAGCGGTTTAGATGGGGCCAGACCACGGTTAAAAGCTCGATAATGATCGAAGCCGAGATATAGGGCATGATGCCCATGGCAAAGATGGAAAATTGGGACAGGGCCCGCCCGGAAAACATGTCAAAGAGGCCTAAGAGCGTCCCGGCGAAGCGGGCAAAAAACTGCTGCAGGGCCTCGGTGTCCACTCCTGGTGTAGGTATATGGACCCCTACCCGGTAGACGGCCAAAATCAAAAGAAGATAAATTACCCTCTTTTTTAGGTCACTGCCCTGGCCGAGGTTGGTTTCTGCTGACAATGGTCTTCCTTAAAGTGGTTTGGGGTTAAAATGCGCGCCTAAATATAGCCGAACTTAATATAGCTTAGCACTTACTATAAGGCCTTCTATAGGACCTTAGAGCTACAGCGTTAAGAGTTGGACCTGGCCGCCCTTGGCCTGGACTTTTTCAATGGCCTTAGCCGAAGCCGCTTGGACCTTGATGGTCAAACCCTGGTCGATGTCGCCCTTGGCCAAAAGCTTTATGGGGAGTCCGGTCTTACGGACCAAGCCGGCGGCGGCCAGAGCCTGGGCGTCAACGACGCTCCCAGCCTCAAAGGCCCCCAAAGAGCCTAAATTAACCAAGGAGAATTCTTTTTTGAAAATGTTAGTAAAACCTCTTTTGGGCAGCCGCCTCTGAAGGGGCATCTGCCCGCCCTCAAAACCCGGCGGGGTCCCGCCGCCACTGCGGGCTTTCTGGCCCTTATGGCCGCGACCTGAGGTCTTGCCAAGCCCGCTGCCCTCGCCCCGGCCAACTCTTTTGCGGCGGTGCTTAGAGCCGGGTAACGGGCCTAGTTCATGGAGTTTCATATGGCCTCCTCCACTTTAAGAAGGTATCCGACCTGATTGATCATACCCCGAATAGCCGGGCTATCGGTTTGGATAACGCTATGGCCTATCCGCCTAAGCCCCAGAGCCCTGACCGTGCGCCTATGGGTAGGAACCCGGCCAATGGTGCTCCTCGACAAGGTGATTTTTATCTTTTTATTATCTTCCGACATATCTATCTCCGATCCCAAACCAGGCCAGCCAGATGGGGAACCTAGATTTTGGGTTAACCTATTTCCCAGATAACTAGATCGTATTGGTTATCAGTCCTAATAATAGACCAAAAACCCTAGACCCTCAAGCGCTCTGGTTGGATACCCCGGTCTTTGGCCACGGTTTTGGGCAACTTCATCTTGCGCAGGGCGTCCATGGTAGCCCGGACCACGTTGTGGGGGTTATTGGAGCCCAAGACCTTAGTTAAGATGTCCTTGACCCCGGCGGCCTCAACCACGGCCCGAACAGAGCCGCCGGCGATAACCCCGGTGCCCTTGGCCGCTGGTTTGAGCAAAACGCTGCCGCTACCGGCGTTACCGATCATCTGATGCGGGACCGTGGTCCCGGCTAGATCGACCTGGATGAGGTTTTTCTTGGCCTTCTCCATGCCCTTGCGAATAGCTTCCGGCACCTCGCTAGCCTTACCTAAGCCGAAGCCGACCCGACCTTGGCCGTCGCCTACGACCACGATGGCCGAAAACGAGAACCTCCGTCCGCCCTTGACCACCTTGGCCACGCGATTGACGTAAACTACCTTGTCAATCAGCCCCTGTTCTTCAACTTCCGACCGATACACGCTCAGTCACCCCTTACCGTTTTTCAGAAATTAAGACCGGCCTCGCGAGCGCCCTCCGAGAGAGCCTTGACCCGGCCGTGATAGAGAAAACCGTTGCGATCGAAGACCACTTTTTCCAGCCCTTTTTCTTTAGCCGCTTGAGCTAAACTTTTGCCGACCAATCTAGCTTGATCGGTCTTTTTCAGGCCCTTTAAGGCCTCCTTAAGGCTCGGGGTCATGGTCGAAACCGCAGCTATGGTCGCCTTTTGAACATCATCGATAATCTGGGCATATATATGGACAGCCGAGCGGAAGACGCAAAGGCGGGGACGCTCGCTGGTACCCAAGACTTTTTTGCGCACCCTAGCCTTTCGCCTAAGTCTAGCCACTGTGCGGATGTTTTCCTTACCCACTTTTCACCTCAATGGGGCTAAAAGGGCCCCTATTTGTCCCAAGGCTCGCTAAAGACGCGAGCCTTTAAGCTCTTTATTTACCGCCAGCCTTGCCGACTTTGCGGGCAATGACCTCGCCTTCGTACCTGATGCCCTTGCCCTTATAGGGCTCGGGTTTGCGGTAGGCCCGAATGCGGGCGGCGGTCAGCCCCAAAAGCTCTTTGTCAGCGCTCTTGAGGGTTATCTTATTGGTCTTAGAGTCACACTGGGCGGCCACGCCCTGGGGGACCTTAAATTCCACCGGGTGGGAGAAGCCCAAATTTAGCTTCAAAGTCTGAGGGTCTAACAGCTCAACCCTCCAGCCCACGCCGACAACCTCTAAAACCTTGGTAAAACCGGCTGAGACCCCTTGGACCATGTTGTTAACTAAGGTCCTAGTTAGGCCCCATAGGGCGCTACTTTTTGGGCCTTGGAATTTAGGTTTAACCTCAATCTGCCCGTCAGAGACTGTCAAATCGATATCCTGGTGAATATCGCGGGTCAGAGTAGTCTGCCCGCCGGTGACTTTGAGCACCGGGGCTTGCCACTCCACTTCGACGGCCTTGGGAATGGATATGGGCAACTTACCTATTCTCGACATTATAAAACCACCCTACGAGGCCCGGGATATAGCCCCCTTTATTGGGAACGCATCATCCTGGGGAGAGTTGGGAGAAAATCTAGTGGGCAAAATTGGCCCGGTTACATCACCAGATCTGGCAGAGGGCCTCGCCGCCCAAATTGTGACGCCTGGCTTCCTTATCGGTCATAACGCCCCTGGAGGTCGAAAGCACTAACACGCCGAGGCCCGAGAGGACCGGTTTGAGCTCGCTGGCTTTTTGGTAAACCCGGCGGCCCGGCTTAGAGACCCGCTCAAGACCGTTTATGACGGAGGTGTTGCGGTCAGTGTACTTTAAAAAGACCCTGATCATGCCCTGTTTGTTGTCGCGGCTGACCTTAAAATTTTTGATAAAACCCTCGTCCTTAAGGATCCGAACGATGTCCACCTTAAGTCTTGAAGCCGGCACTTCCACGCGGTCGTGTCGGGCCCTCATGGCGTTGCGGATACGGGTCAGCAGATCGGCTATCGGATCAGTCATGCTCATGGAAACACTCGCAAACAGGCCCGCGACCACTGGTCGGGGGCGGAATTATTGTTCGACCAAAGGATATACCCCTAAGGGTACCGGTGAGGCTCATAGCTTACCAGCTGGCCTTTACCACGCCGGGAATCTCACCGGACAAAGCCATTTTCCTAAAGCAGATGCGGCAGAGATTAAACTTGCGGAGAAAGGCCCTGGGGCGTCCGCAGATCGGGCAGCGGTTGTAGGCTCGGCTGGAAAATTTAGGCGGCCGGGCCGCTTTAACTATCATCGATGTCTTAGCCATCGGTAGAGACTCCTTTGTGGTGGCCCTCAGTGGGCTTGCCCAGTCTTGCGGAAAGGCATGCCCAACTCGGTTAAGAGAAAGCGGGCCTCCTCATCGGTTTTAGCGGTCGTGACAATGGTGATATTAAGGCCCTTGGCCTTATCGATTTTATCGTAATCGATCTCAGGAAAGATGATGTGCTCTTTGAGGCCTAGGGTATAGTTGCCGCGCCCGTCAAAGGCCTTGGGGCTGACGCCCCTAAAATCGCGGACGCGGGGTAAGACGATATTTAAAAGCTTGTCGAGAAAATAATCCATCCGATCCCGCCTTAAGGTCACCGTCACCCCAATGGGCATTTCGGCCCGGAGCTTGAAGGCGGCAATCGAGCGCCTGGCCTTGGTGATGACAGCTTTCTGGCCGGTGATGGCCGTCATTTCGGCTACCGCGCTATCTAAAATCTTAACGTTTTGGATAGCCTCACCTAAACCCATATTTAGGGTCACCTTGACAATCTTAGGCACCTGGTTGTCGTTTTTGTAGCCGAACTCTTTTTTGAGCTTGGGGACCACATTATTTTGGTAATGGTCTTTGAAGCGGGGCATGGTTCTCCTCAAGACTTGCGGCCGCCTTTTTGGGGCGTCCCTTCGGGGTCAGCCGATGGACTTTATGGCCAGAGCGATTTAATTTTAATCCTGGTTGGCTGATAAGCTTAAAAGCCTACTTGCTATCAAGTTAACTACCTAGAATTAGTCGTCTATCTGCTCGTGGCAGCGGCGGCAGATGCGGACCTTGTTAATTTTGCCATTTTCTTTGCGGGCCTCTAGGATCTTATAGCCAATCCTAGTGGGCTTAAGGCATTTGGGACAGACTAAAAGCACGTTAGAGACGTGAATAGCCGCCTCTTTGGTGATGATGCCAGCCGGGGTGTTCTTAACGGGGTTACCCTTACTGTGCCTTTTAACTAGGTTTAAACCTTCAACTAAGACCCGGCCATTTTTGGTGTCGATCTCTTTGACCGTACCAATGGTAGCGGCGTTAGTCTTGATTTTACCGGTTATCTGCTTGACTCGATCACCTTTTTTAAGTTTAGTGACCCTAGGTAAGCTAGTTGTCTTGACGGTTTCCCCGGCCTTATTGGACTTCATGGGTTATACCTCACAAAACTTCCGGGGCCAGTGAGACGATCTTCATAAAACGCCGACTCCTGAGCTCCCTGGCCACGGGGCCAAAAATGCGGGTGCCAATGGGCTCCCGATCCTTATTGATTAAAACGGCCGAGTTGTCATCGAACTTTATAAAAGTCCCGTCCTGGCGCCCGACCTCTTTAACTGTGCGCACCACTACGGCCTTGACGACGTCGCCCTTTTTGACTTTTGAGCCGGGCAGAGCCTCTTTGACCGAGACGACGATAATATCGCCTAAGGAGGCATAGCGCCGACGGCTACCGCCCAAGACCTTGATGCAATATACTTGTTTGGCGCCGGAATTGTCGGCCACCGTCAACCTGCTTTCGGGTTGTATCATATCATTCCGCCTAAATTATGGCTAATGGGGTTAGCTTCCCCGACCGCCTGGCGGCCTCCTTTCTCATAATCGCTCCGGCCGAAAAAAGGCCGGCCAAAAGCCTAAGGCTTTGCCTAGTAAGCTATTAGATCTGGCTATAGGTCCTAAGCTATCAGATTCTAAGCTATTAGAACTAGCTACTAGCTCCTAGTTAGACCACTATCCCCGAAAGGAGGCTGGCCTTAAGCGTCCTAGGTCTTAATAGCTGCGATCAGGCCTGGTGGGCCACGATTTTAGTCAAGCGCCAGCGCTTGAGTTTGGATAAGGGCCTTGATTGGATGATCTCAACGGTATCACCCATGCGGGCCGCGTTTTTTTCATCGTGAGCCATAAACTTGGCCCGACGGCGGATATATTTCTTATAAATCGGGTGCTTGACCAGACGGTTGACCAGGACCACGACGGTCTTGTCCATTTTGTCAGAAACCACTACCCCGACTATGGTTTGATTGGAGCGCCTGCCTTCCACGGTTTACCCCTTGTTGACGGCGGTCTTGTTGACGGCGGTTTTGGACTCTGGGCCCAGTTTTTCCCGAATTATCGTCTTAACCCGAGCTATTTCACGCTTAGTCTTCATAATGGTCTTGACGTCCTTAAGCTGGCCCATGGCCGCCTCAAACCTCGAGACTAAGATGGTCTCCTGGAGGTCTTTTTCCTTGGCCTTTAAAGCGGCCACATCAAGTTCCCTCATTTCGGAAATTTTCACAGAATCTCCCCCCTGACAATGAAGCGGGTGGCAAAGGGCAGCTTATTGGCCGCCAGCCTGATGGCTTCGCGAGCAACCGGCTCACTTACGCCGTCCATCTCAAAGACCACCCGGCCCGGTTTGATAACCGCCACCCAACCTTCGGGGGTACCCTTACCTTTACCCATGCGGGTTTCAGCCGGTTTTTTGCAGATAGGCTTATCCGGAAAAACCCGGATCCAAAGCTGCCCACCCCTCTTGACATGGCGGTTGATGGCCACCCTGCCGGCCTCGATTTGCTGGGCCGTCATGTAGCCGCGATCTAGGGCTTGGAGACCAAATTGGCCGAAGTCTAAGCTGGCTCCGCCCTTGGCTTGACCGCCCCAGCGGCCCTTTTGTTTTTTGCGATATTTAGTTCTCTTGGGTGACAACATTGTCTGACTCCAAACTCAATTCTACTTGAGGGCTTCGGGCGACTCGTCAGTCATGATCTCGCCCTTGAAGATGTGGACCTTGACCCCGATGATACCATAGGTGGTCTTGGCCTCGGCAAAGCCGTAATCGACATCGGCCCTGAGGGTGTGGAGGGGCACCCGGCCCTCGCGGTACCACTCGCGGCGAGCCATCTCAGCTCCGCCCAAGCGGCCAGCGCAGTGGATCTTAATGCCCTGGGCTCCGAATTTAAAGGCTAAAGACATGCACTTCTTCATAGCCCGGCGGAAGGCCACCCGCCGTTGGAGCTGCTGGGCCACGTTTTCAGCCACCAGCTGGGCGCTGATCTCAGGCTTTCTGACCTCGATGATGTCAGTGATGACCTCCCTGGTCCCGCTCTTGCGATCCTGGCCAGATCCCGGGGCGCTAGAGGCTTCGGCAGCGATAACTCCCTGGGTGTGGTGATCGCCGTCGCGGCGTTTGGAGCCCAACTTACTTAAAAGCTTTTCCAGATCCCGCCTCAAGGTCTCGATCTCAGCGCCCTTCTTCCCGATGACAATGCCGGGCCTGGCCGTATGAATGCGGAGCTTGATTTTGTTGCCAAACCGCTCGATTTCGATTTGGGAGACGCCTGCGGCCTCCAGTTTCTTTTTGACATACTCGCGGATTCGGCGATCCTCGACCACCAAAAGGCCAAAATCCCGGCGCGCATACCAGCGGGAACCCCAGGTCTTAACGACGCCCAGCCTGAAGCCCAAGGGATGAGTTTTCTGACCCAAATTGTCCTCCATTTACCTTTTAGGTAGGCTGTTAACACTACCTAGGCCGCCCTAGCGGCTGATTTTGGCCACCTTGGGCCGACTACTTGACAACAACCGTGATGTGGCAGCTGCGCTTTAAAATGGGTTTGGCCCGGCCATGAGCACAAGGGTGGTACCTTTTGAGCATAGCCGCCCGATCAACGAAGATCCTGTGGACAAACAAAAAGTCGGGATCTAGGCTCTCGTTGTTAATGGCGTTGGAGACAGCACTTTTCAAAACCTTGTGTAAAAGGTAGGCCGACTTGTTCGGGCTAAACTTAAGCAAATTTAAGGCCTGGCCCACACTTAAGCCGATGACGTTTCGAGCCATGATGCGCACCTTATCGGGTTGAACGCGGAAAAAACGGCCCACGGCCCTATTTTCTCCTTCCACCTTTTGGTGCTTATTTTTTTTGGTAACGACCTCGCTCATAAGACTCTCCGTAAAGTCGAAGTTACGCGACTTGCTATCTTGCTTTCTTTCTGGCCTGCTCGCTTGGCTTACTTTGCTGCTTGGCTTACAGGCTTAATTAGGGCCGCGACTTACTTCTTGCCCTTTTTGGCTTTTTTATCGGCAGCGTGGCTGTAAAAAGTCCTGGTGGGGGAAAACTCACCGAGCTTATGCCCAACCATGTTTTCAGTGACGAAGACCGGGATAAACTTCTTGCCGTTGTGGACCGCAAAGGTCAACCCCACCATATCTGGTAGGATAGTCGAGCGGCGACTCCAGGTCTTAATGACGCGGCGATCGCCAGCTTGGACGGCGGCATTGGTCTTGTCCATAACGTGACCGTCAACGAAGGGGCCTTTTTTGATGCTACGGGGCATGGGCTGTCCTTAACAATATTTCCTAAGGCGCTGACTACTTCTTGTTGCGCCGCTTGACGATGAACTTGTCGGAGGGCTTGCTCTTCTTGCGGGTCTTAAAACCCTTGGTGGGCATGCCCCACGGGGAAACCGGGTGCCGACCGCCGGAGCTGCGGCCCTCGCCGCCGCCCAAGGGGTGATCGACCGGGTTCATGGCCACGCCACGGACGTGGGGGCGACGACCTAAGTAGCGATTGCGGCCAGCTTTACCTAAAGACACACTGTTGTGGTCGCTGTTGCCAACCTGACCGACGGTGGCCCGGCAGACGGAGAGCACCAGCCTCATCTCGCCAGAGGGCAGCTTAAGTAGGGCGTAGCGGCCCTCCTTGGCCATGAGCTGGGCGTAATTGCCGGCCCCTCTGGCCAACTGTCCACCTTTACCGGGTTTGAGCTCGACATTGTGAATCAAACTCCCCAAGGGGATGACTTTGAGGCTCAAGGAGTTGCCAGGGCGGATGTCGGCCTTGTCGCTGGAGACAACGGTATCGCCGACCTTAAGCCCTTGCGGGGCCAATATATAGCGCTTCTCACCGTCAACGTAGAAAAGAAGGGCAATTCTGGCCCCCCGGTTGGGGTCGTACTCGATGGTGGCGACCTTAGCTGGAACCTCAAGCTTGTTGCGCTTAAAATCGATCAAGCGGTACTGGCGCTTGTGACCGCCGCCCCTAAACCGGCAGGTGATCCGTCCGACATTGTTGCGACCGCCAGTTGAGGGCAGCGGGCGCAGCAAGGACTTCTCTGGCCGGACTGAGGTTATCTCCTCGAAGGTCGGATAACTCTGGGCTCGGCGTCCCGGTGAGGTGGGTTTGACTTCTTTGATGGGCATCTTTAGCTTTTTCCCTGCGTGGGCTTTTTCCCTGCGCGGCTATTTTTAACAACTAATTATGGTCAGGAAGGCTCGTAGAGGCCGATAGTCGCCCCTTTGACCAAGGTCACGACGGCCTTCTTCCAGTCCGGGCAGTACCCGCCCTTGCGACCGCGATGGCGATACTTGCCTTTGAAGTTCATGGTCCGAACGTGGAGGACCTTGTTCTTGAGATTGAAGGCTTTTTCCACGGCGCTTTTGATCTCAAGCTTGTTGGCGTCAGTTGCCACCTGAAAACAGTACTGGTTATAACTGGCCTTAAGCTTATCGGTTTTTTCAGTTACCTTAGGTCTATATATAATCCGGCTAGCTTCTCTCACTTGAGCAACCTCTCCTCAATAGGCCCTAGGCTGTCACGGGTGATGACCAACCTATCGTGGCGCAGGATGTCGTAGCAATTGAGGCCATCGACCCGAAGGATCTTAAAATCCGGTAGGTTCCTCCCCGAGAGCTCTAAATCGTGATTGCGATCGGGCGTCACCAATAAAGCCTCAAGAAGACCCATCTTATCCAAAGTCTGATACAAAGCCTTGGTGCGGATACCGTCGGTCGGGATGGCGTCGACGATGGTTAATTTTTCTTCAACCAGTTTGGCCGTTAAGACCACCCTTAGGGCCTCGCGACGGATTCTAATGGGCGGACGCCAGGAAAAATCCCTAGGCTTTGGCCCGAAGATGGTTCCGCCTCCCCGCCAAAGCGGTGAGCGGCGGGAGCCAGCCCTAGCTCGGCCAGTCTTCTTCTGGCTATAGGGTTTGCGGTTGGAGTAGGCCAGCTCACCTCGGGTCTTGGTAGAGGCTGTGCCAGCTCGACGGGAGTGAAGCTGGGCTACGACCACCTCATGGACCAGGTGCGGCCTTAAGGGGACGCTAAAAATAGCGTCAGGCAACTCCACCTCGCCGACTTTCTCGCTATTTACGTTGATAACGTCAACTACAGGCATTTTTATCTCCGAATCGGCCGGGCCGGCCTTTCTCAGTTTTTCCTCAAAAGGACCAGACCGCCGTTGGGTCCGGGCACCGCGCCCTTGACCAAGATGACCCCGTACTCAGGTCTAATATCGACCACCTGGAGATTTTTGACTGTCCGTCGGGCGTTACCGTAGTGGCCGGCCATTTTTTTACCAGGAAAGACGCGGCTGGGATCGGCAGCGCAACCAATTGAGCCAGCGCTGCGCGGGGTAAGGCAGCCGTGGGTAGCCCGGCCTCCACCAAAACCGTGGCGCTTCATGACGCCAGAGTAACCCCGGCCCTTGCTGGTCCCGGTGACGGAAATCTTCTCCCCTGGGGCAAAAATTTCCAAGGTTACCACCTGGCCAGGGACATACTCGACATTATTGGTTTTAAACTCGCGGAGGACTTCAAAGGCTTTGCCCTCCATATCGGCTTTGAGGCAGTGACCCATCTCGGGGCGGTTAGAATGGCGTTTTAAGCCAAATCCCAGCTGGACAGCTGAGTAACCGTCCTTTTCTAAGGTTTTAACTTGGACAATTCTGGCTGGTCCAGCGGTAATGACCGTAACTGGTACGGAATTACCTTCATTTTGGAACAGCCGAGTCATGCCCAGCTTTCTGCCGATTAATCCCTTGCTCATCAAAATCTCCCAACAATTCCCTGGCTCAATAGCCATGGGGAGGAATTTTGGCCTATATTTTTTATCGAGCCAAAACTAGTTTTAGGCTCGTCCCCTAGTCTTAATTATTGGGTCGTTGACAACTTGAGCTCGACATCCACCCCACCTGAAAGGTCAAGCTTCATTAAGGCCTCAACGGTCTGCGGCGTTGGCTCGAGAATGTCTAAAAGCCGATTGTGGGTGCGCACCTCGAAGTGCTCACGGCTTTTTTTGTCCACATGGGGCGAACGCAAGACGCAGGTGCGACCAATAGTCGTCGGTAGCGGCACGGGCCCGGCTATCCTGGCCCCTGTCCGTCTAGCGGTGTCGACGATCTCCTGGGTGGAGCGGTCTAAAAGCTTGTGATCGTAGGCCCTCAGACGGATGCGGATTTTTTGATTGTTAAGCATCATACACAACCTTCAAAGCCAGAACCCGCAGCATTAATCCCTTTTGTAGGGGCCTGGCCCGAAAATATTTTCGGGCCAAATTGCGGGTGGGGATCGTACCCCTGTTTAGTCCCGGATAAGTTTACTCTAAAATCTCGGTAATGACCCCGGCCCCGACGGTCCGGCCGCCTTCGCGGATGGCAAAGTGGAGTTCCTTTTCCATGGCGATGGGCATGATCAAGGTCACGGTAAAGGAGGCGTTGTCGCCGGG
>JAITJB010000175.1 GCA_031279155.1 Deltaproteobacteria bacterium
CCTCTCTGTGGAGATTTTTAATTTATGTGGATTTAATTGTCCTCTCCCGACATCAGGCGGGGCGGCATGTTCCATTTTAGTCTTTCTGCACGACTAACGGAGCCCCGTGTACGCCTTCAGCGTAATTGGGGTCGTAATGGGGAGAGAGATTGCAAACCTTAAAGATGCAATCCTCGCAGGCAAAGTCGGGCAGACTCGGGAGCTTACAGTCTTTGATCTCATCAAACAGGGTCCAGGCGGTATCGAGTTGTTGGCTGGTCCCCTCCAAGACATACACGTAACCCCCTTCCATACCGTCAATGCCGCCGCAGGCAACGGCAGTAGCCTTGCAACCAGTGAGCATCTCAATGGCCGTGACTTCCGTTATAAAGTCGTCGGCCTTAAGAACCGTCATGGAGGTTTTAACGCCAACCGACCGGTCAAGGCCACGGCACAGGCGCCCGGCATCCCTTATCGGCGTGGGGATGAGCTTTTCTAGCCCGCCTGCAGCTAAGATTTTGTAATTGCGGATGGGTTTATTGACGATGACATTACCAACTGAACCGCCACCAGGGACGCATAGTAAGATGCCGAGTTTCCCCTGTGGGTCAATAGCGTTAATGGTCTTAACATAGACATCGTTTTCGCCCATTTCGGCTAAGACGTCACTGAGCGGCGTTGAAGGCTGCAAGACCCCCTTTTTGAAAACTAGATCAAAGGGATATTTGCCGCCAGATTGGGCTTCGTAGGTTCCCATCATTAGTTCAATCATGGGCTTTGACAAGCACAGGCCCAGACTGCGGACATGTCCGCAGACCCAAAGCCCGCGATTACCTTCGGGTAAGGTGAGGCCCAGTTCTTCAAGGATAAAGTAAACAGTGGAGCTAGGGTGAACGACGACAATTCCGTCTGACCACGCTTTTTTGATCATCGGATGTTGTAATATAGCCTTAGAAATCAACATTTTTGACTTGGTAACAGTCAAAACTACCTGGCCGCGTTTCATGGATAATCACCTCTTTTAAATAAGATCTTGAGATATCAGGCAAAACAAAGAATGGCTTTGTTTTACGATCCTCCTCAGAGGATCTATAAAATGATTAGGTTGAAATGGTTGAATTTTTCTTAGAGTTTTTTAGAGCAAGACTCATGCCAGACCAAAGAGAGCGGGACGGTGTTAGGTGGGAAAAATGGCGGCAAGAAGGCTGGGATTATTTTTCGTCAATAAATTTCTTTTATTTTGGGGAGATAGCTAAAACGGCCAGAGGTAATATTTAAAATTACCCCTGGCCTTATGTGGCTTTTGCCTGTCTTATGGGCGCCTTTAGACGGGTCATTTATTGACTCAGCCGAACCAGATGAGTCGAAAATGACTCTGGAGAGAGCTTTTCGATTTTCTAGGTTTTTATCCAACAATTATCCAACCCCAACATTGAATGCCTAGACCTAAAATGATATCCTAGGCCCCTGAGGGCTACCCAAAAAGGCAAGGGAGTTTTTTTTGAAAATATTAGAAATAATCGATTTACCCTTAAAAGGGGCAAAAATTATAGAGTTTGCTCGTTTTACCGACAATAGAGGCTATTTTTCCGAGGTTTTCCAAAAAGAGGATTTCAAAGGCTTGGCCAGTGAACTCGGCTTGGAGGGCTTGGAGTTTGTCCAGGTCAATGAGAGCCGCTCGCGGGCTAAGGTCATAAGGGGCCTCCATTTCCAATACGAGCCACCCATCGGCAAGATGGTCCGCCTCCTTTACGGTCAGGCCGTGGACATGGCCCTAGATGTCAGAAGCGGCTCCCCGACCTTTGGTCAGATGATTTTAGTCGATATGGCCTCAGGACCCTCTCAGTCTACGGGTCGTTGGATCTGGCTCCCGCCAGGCCTGGCTCACGGTAACTTCTATTTGGCGGACTCAGCTATCGAGTATTTTTGTACGGCCCTCTATAACCCCAAGGGCGAGGTCGGTATAAGCCCAATGGATGGGGAGATAGACTTAAGCCTGTGTTCGGAATCCTTGAAGCAAACCTACCTAGATTTTTTAAAAGAACCCTACATAATTTCCGAAAGGGATAAAGAAGGTCTTACCTTAGCTAAGTGGCGCTTAGACGATCGGGCCTCTCTGGTCTAGGTAAATTTAGCTTAGCTAATGGCTAAAAGCTTCGATTTTGGCTAGAAAGGGTCATGTGAGGGTTTTAATCCAAAGGGTTACTAAAGCTTCGGTAATGGTCGATAAGAAGACCGTAGGGGCTATTGAGCACGGTCTACTCGTCTTCATAGGGGCGGCTAGAGGCGACGACCGCGAGGCGGCTGATTGGCTTTGCGATAAAATAATCGGCTTAAGGATTTTTTCTGATGCCGAAGGCAAGATGAACCTCAGCCTAGAAGACGTTAAAGGGTCTATCCTTTTGGTCAGCCAATTTACCCTTTTAGGTGATTTAAGGCGGGGTAAGCGTCCCAGCTTCATAAATGCCGCCGATCCCTCTGAAGCCGAAGATCTCTACCAGTATTTTGGATCTCGCCTGGCCCAAAAGGTCAAGGTGGCCTACGGGATTTTTGGCGCCCATATGGAAGTGTCGCTGGTCAATGACGGTCCAGTCACTTTTTGGTTGGAAAAAATCCCAAGTGTCCTAGGCGAAAAAAACGGCGCCTAAAGGCGCCAGAGTTTTTGGATAAATTAAAAAAAAAGCCGGGGCGAATGGTAGCTGCCATTCGCCCCGGCTTTAATTTATAAACTTACATCTGCATACGCAGGACTTCCTGGTAGGCGTTAAGAACTTTGTTTCGCACCTGCATGACCATTTTAAATGAGGTCTCAGCCTTACTCATAGACAATAAGGTCTCGTGGATGTTACCGTTGCGGCCAGTGGCCAACTCTTCCATGGCCGTTTTGGCTTGGAACTGTAAATCGTTGGTGTTTTCCAAGGTGGCTTTTAGGTGATCGGCAAACCCTGGTCTCGGGTCTCTGGAGTGTTTGACCGGAGATAGAGCAAGATCAGGGGCCATGGTGACGGAATTGATTGTCATTTTTTCCTCGCCTCCCGCAGGGTGGTAACAGCCGCCCGGCGGGGATGGAGTCGGATTTTCGTCAGAGGGGATACTTTAACGAACAAATTAAGACGGATTTCCGACCCCGTACATCAGAGGTTTAAGGTTATTAAGAACAATTACCTCAAGAGATCTAGGGATTTGAGGGCCATGTTCTGGGCTGCGGTAGCGGCGGTGATATTGGCTTCATAGCTTCTTTTAGATGAGATCATATCAACCATTTCTTGGACGACATTAATGTTGGGCGTTAAAACATAACCAAATTCGTCGGCATCGGGGTGGCTGGGATCAAAAATCAGTTTAAAATCGCGCCGGTCTTCCATGATCTCTCTTACCTGGCAGTCTTGGAGCTCGCCGTCTAGCCTGGGACGATTGGCCCGGGCGCCGCTGAAGTAAGGGGCGGTCTCGAAAATCGGAACCTTGCGGCGATAAGGCCCACCGTCGGGAGTACGGGTGGTGTTGATGTGGCTTAAGTTCATAGCCACCATATTCATGCGTTCGCGCTGACTGGTCAAACCAGACTGACTTATGTCCATTGAATTTAAGAAGTCCATGGATTATTGTCCTCCTCCGCCTTCGCCGATGGCGTATTTGAGATTATCAAATTCTTTAGCCAACATTTGGACCGTCGTATTGTAAATAAGTTGGTTCTTGGTCAATAAGGTCATTTCTTTGTCGATATCTAAGATGTCGTCGTCGTTTTCATCCCAACCATAGGGAGACCTGTTGATGGCCCTGGCCGCCCGGCTAAAGGCTTTAACGGGATCCTGGCTCGGAATGTGCTTGGCGTTTGTTTGTCTGACGCTTAGCTCGTTTAAGCTGCCAGGTAGGTTAGTGGCCAACACCTTCTCAAAGTCTAGGTGTTTGGCCCGAAAGCCAGGTGTTTCCATGTTGGCTAAGTTGTTGGAACTAAAATCGTGACGGGCTAGCCTTAAGCCAAGCGAGCCACCCATGATCCCAAACTGGCTATCAAAAAGATTTTTGTTTAGGTTTTCGATCATCTTTCCCTCCCTAAGACCTAGGCTTTAAAGGTCGCCCGGTGAACATGGGAGAGAGCAAATTGTGGGCCAATTTTTTGAGCGTTAATCAGAGGCCAAAAAGAATCTTTTTTGGTAGGACAAGAGAAGGGGCTAATAGGGGGTTTTTGGTAAATCTTTTGGGGGGCGGCGGCAGGGGGAGGTTACTTGAGGTTTAATGTCCGCTTTAGGCATAGAAGTAAGAACTAGGTAAAGGCGAGCAATGGTGTGAGGCATCGGTTGGGACGCATAAACCGCCATAATTTTGATTGCGTTTTATTATTTCCGATGCTTCTCCTATGCTACTCCGATGCTG
>JAITJB010000249.1 GCA_031279155.1 Deltaproteobacteria bacterium
AGCCTTAAAAGAAGCCAATCTCATGCAATTTCCGGCTGTTTTAGGCGGAGTGGTACCCATTGTCAACTTAGACGGCTTCAATAATAACGAGCTAGTCTTAAGTGGCCGGGTCTTAGCCGACATCTTCCAAGGCGTTATCACTAAGTGGGACGATCCAGCCATCGCCGCTTTAAACCCTGGCAAGAAATTAAGCTCCGACAATATCAATGTAGTTCACCGCTCAGACAGTAGCGGTACTTCGGCTATCTTCACCAACTACCTCTCGCAGATGTCGCCTGAGTGGAAGGATAAGGTCGGCGCCGGTAAATCAGTTAACTGGCCTGTGGGCTCCGGTCAAAAGGGTAACGACAACGTGGCCGGCTCCGTTAAAAGGACAAAAAACAGCATTGGTTACGTCGAGTACGCCTTTGCTTACGAAAACAAAATTGTCTGGACTTCGCTCATCAACAAAAACGGCAAGACCATTAGCCCCTCGGTAGAAACTTTTTCCGCCGCCGCTAAAAACGCCAAGTGGGACCGCAGCGCCGATTATTACATTTGGCTAGTCAACGAAGCTGGCGACGACTCCTGGCCCATCGCTGCCGCTACTTTCATCTTGATCCGCCGCGATAAGCCGGCAGCCGTGGAATCGGTCACCAAGTTTTTTGATTGGTGCTTTAAAAACGGCGACCAAGAGGCCGTCAATCTTCAATACGTGCCCCTACCTGCAAGCCTTAAAGACGACATCAGGGGCTATTGGCAAGCTAAATAGCGCCTCTTTGACTACCCTAGGGGGCGCTAAGTAGGCGCCCCCCCAAAAAAACAAGGGCTGCAGAATCACTCTGCGGCCTTTTTTTTTGGGCTAATGATATTTTGATATTTTATTGCCCACTAGACCCGGTGACCGATCTCTGATATTATCGACAAATCATTTAAACCGATCGGGTTTGAGCGCATTAATGCGCCTCCCATGGTTTTAGTCCGGCGCCTTAAAATATACCTGATTGATAACTATGGTATATTTGTCCAGCTCCGGGCCAATGGGTTTTTAACATAGAAGCGAAAATTTTTTGTTCTGGAAAAAGACCGTTCTAGGTCTAGGTTCATTTTTTTTGGGCGGGCCGGCAAGATTAGCCAAGGCTTTTAAGGACTATTTGTGGTTGGCTAAGCTTAGCCAACCATGGCTTTAAACAAGCCATGCATAGCATGTATAGTCATCTATAGCCATGCAAAGCCATGTATAAGCCAAAAGCAAGCCCGCCAATATCTACAGGAGATTGGTCATGTTTGGCAAAAATTTTCTTAAGCGAGTTACCTTAGCCTTAATTTTGGGCGCCTTAATTGTCACCTCCCCGGTCATAGTTGAAGCCCAAGAATCTGAGAAGTTTTTCCCCTTAGGCACCGGCGGCATTAGCGGCGTCTATTACCCGGCTGGCGGCGCCATCTGCCGCCTAGTTGACGTTGGC
The DNA here is from genome assembly GCA_031279155.1 of Deltaproteobacteria bacterium. GTDB lineage: Bacteria > Desulfobacterota > Desulfarculia > Adiutricales > Adiutricaceae > JAISWF01. The sequence continues at coordinate 1,446 of JAITJB010000249.1, forward strand.
CGCCGCAAAGGAGAGCACAACATCCGCTGTACCGTTGAGTCCACCGGGGCCTCGGTTTACAACGTAAACTCCCTGCGTACCGGCGATCTGGCCTTAGGTATCGTTCAGTCCGACGTTGAATATCAAGCTTATAACGGTACTGAGTCATTTAAAGAAATCGGCCCCAACCCGGATCTGAGAGTGCTTTTTAACCTCCAATCCGAGGCTTTCACTTTGGTCGTCCGCCGCGACGCCAACATCAAGACCTTCGAGGATCTAGCCGGAAAGCGCATGAACATAGGCGATCCCGGCTCTGGCAACCGCAACACCTTGGAACTTCTGATGCGCGAATACGGTTGGACAGCTGAAATCTTTAAGTTAGCTACCGACCTTAAGCCCGCCGAGATGGCTGGAGCTTTGTGCGACAACAAAATTGACGCCTACGTCTACGTCATCGCCCATCCCAATGGATCGGTCACCGAAGCCTCGACCACCTGCGACTCCCATCTGGTCTCTCTGACCGGACCGAAGATCGACGAATTTGTCAAAAAATATCCCTTCTATCCTCCAGCCGTTATACCTGGTAAAATGTATAAGGGTACTGATGAGGACACCATCACCTTTGGCCCCAAGGCCGTCTTATTAACAAGTGTCAATCTACCTGAGGAAGCGGCTTACATTATCACTAAGTCGGTTTTCAGTAATTTAGAAGAGTTTAAAGAACTGCATCCTGCTCTCTCGAAGCTAACGGCTCAGTCTATGTTGGAAGGCAGTACCGTGCCTTTCCATCCAGGAGCTGAGAGATACTTCAAAGAAGTTGGCCTTCTCAAATAGCCTCCCTTGATCTAAATCACACTCAGGTATCAATCTTTTACCGTCAACCGGTCGAGAAACGCCTATAGGATCGTTTCTCAGCCGGTTGCACGGTCTTTACTTGTTTAAATTTTTATTTTGATTGTTCAAACTCGGTTAGGCGGTATTCATGAAATCAGGGCATAAAGCTGGTAGTTCGGATATAATTAGGCAGATGCTGGAAAAAGAGACCGGTCGGCGAAAGCCCACTGGTTGGTCCCACGTGGTCATCATTGTCATAGCCATCACCTGGGCCTTAGTTCAGCTTTGGATAACCAGCCCCATACCCTATACGGTTGGCTTTGGGATCTTAAACGATACGGCTACCCGCTCGCTCCACTTAGCGTTCGCCGTCTTTTTAGCCTACCTAGGCTTTCCCATGTTTAAGCGCGGCCCTCTTGAACGAATCCCCATCTACGATTGGCTAATGGCCTTAATGGCCGCCTTTTGCGCCAGCTATCTGTTTATCTTTCAAGATCAACTGGCCAGAAGGCCAGGGCTACCGACCAGAGAAGACATCATCGTCGCCGCCTTTGGCGTTTTGTTTCTCTTAGAGGCTACTAGAAGGGTCATGGGCTTACCGCTGACCATTGTGGCCATTGTCTTTTTGTCCTACGCCTTTATGGGCCCCTACGCCCCGGACATCATCGCCCACCGGGGGGCGACCATCTCGCGGGCGGCTTCTCAGTATTGGTTGACCCAAGAAGGCGTTTTTGGCGTGCCCTTGGGGGTCTCGGCTAGTTTCGTCTTCCTCTACGTCTTATTTGGGGCCATGTTAGAGAACGCCGGGGCCGGAAATTACTTGACCGCCCTCTCCTTTGCCCTCTTAGGGCAACTGCGGGGCGGCCCGGCTAAGGCGGCGGTGGTGGCCTCAGGCTTAAATGGACTAATTTCTGGTTCTTCCATCGCTAACGTCTTAACCACTGGTCCGGTGACCATCCTTTTGATGAAAAAGGTCGGTTTTTCGGCTGAAAAGGCCGGGGCGGTTGAGGTCTCAGCTAGCTCTAATGGCCAGATCATGCCCCCGGTCATGGGGGCGGCGGCCCTCTTAATGGCTGAATACACCAACATGCCCTACTCGCAGCTCATTAAGCACGCCTTTGTCCCGGCCATTTTGGCTTACCTATCTCTTCTATACATCGTCCACTTAGAAGCCTGTAAAATGGGCATGCAGCCGGTGCCTAGGCCGCACTCGCCCCTTAGCGGTAGGCTAATTAGATTTGGGCTCATAACCTCTTCTTCTCTAATTATCTTAGGCGGCCTCTATTACCTGATGGCCTGGATCCCTTCGGTCTTTGGCGGCTATTCCTGGCTAGTTTTCGCCTTAATTTTGATAGTCGGCTACGTTATCTTGTTGGAAGCTTCCATGAGATTTCCTGAGCTCCCCGAAGGCGATCTCGAGTCGCTGATGCATTTTAAGACGGCCACCCCGGTCATCTTTAGCGGGCTTTATTTTTTAATGCCCACCGGCACCTTGGTATGGGGCCTAATGGTTATGGAGATGAGTCCAGGGCTAGCCGCCTATTACGGCTGCCTACTTATGATTTTTATCCTCCTAACCCAAAAACCTTATTTGGCCTGGCGGCGTAAGCAGCCCATACTGCCGCCCTTTAAATTTGGGGTCTCAAGACTTCTTTCAAGCTTTGTCAACGGCTCAAAAAACATGGTCGGTATTGGTCTAGCTACCGGTACCGCTGGCATCATGGTCGGAACCGTGAGCTTAACCGGCGTGGGCCAGGTCTTAGCCATGTTAGTTGAGCAGATTTCAGGCGGGTATCTGCCGGCGGTCTTAGTCATGACGGCCATTTTAGCCATCTTTTTGGGCATGGGCCTTCCGACCACAGCCAACTACATCATCGTCTCAACTCTCTTAGCCCCGGTCATCTACAACCTCTCAGCCGCCCACGGTCTAGGCATCCCCATTTTGGCCGTCCACATGTTTTGCCTCTACTTTGGGGTCATGGCTGACGCCACCCCGCCGGTGGCTCTGGCGGCTTTTGCCGCCTCAGGCATATCGGGCGGCAACCCCTTTCAGACAGGGGTCCAGGGCTTTATCTACGAACTAAGAACAGCAGTTTTGCCCTTTGTCTTCGTCTACAACCAAGAAATTCTCTTATTAAACATTAAAAACGCCTTTCACTTTATATGGATATTTTTAACCTCGATCCTAGCCTGTTTTGCCTTTGCCAGCGCCACTCAGAGGTGGATGTTCGTCAAAGCTAAAGCTTACGAGATAGTCCTTCTGTTATTATCCATGGTCTTTCTGTTTAGGCCAGATATACCTTTAAACCGGCTTTATAAGCCTTTTAGGGAACTACCGCCGGTTTTGGTCAATGAGACCGTGGAATCGCTGCCGCCAGACGCCGATATTAGGCTCCACATTATCACCCATTTTATTAACGGCCATATTACCGATCAAGTTGTCGTCCTCCCCTTCACCGGGACTACGGCCAGAGAAAGGCTGATTTCTGCCGGGGTTTACCTAGGCTTAGAAGACGGCAAACTGATGGTCAAAAACGTGGCCTTCAATAGCCGGCTTGAAAGGCTCGGTATCAACATGGACGACCCGACCCAGGTCTTAGGTATAGAGGTCCCAAACACGGCTCAACCGGCCAAATGGCTCTTTAACATCCCCGGACTACTAATTTTGGGTTTTGTGGTTGCCAGCCAATTACTCCGCCAGCGGCGGCAAAAAGACTCGATAAACGGCGCCAAAGGGGTAACC
>JAITJB010000278.1 GCA_031279155.1 Deltaproteobacteria bacterium
CTACGGCGGGGCTAAGCGCTGGCCAGCTGAAAAATTTGCCGAAGCTGCCCGGCTTATTTTAGCAAACCACCCTGGTACCGCCGTTATCCTAGGCGGGCCAAGCGAAATCATTGCCGCCCAAAATGTCGCCAAAGACATATATAGCCACAAAGTCATCAATCTTGCCGGTCAAACTAGCTTAGGCCAGGCAATTTCAGTCTTATCGCAGTGCCATTTAACTTTAGCCAATGACTCAGGCTTAATGCATCTCTCAGGGGCCCTAGACGTCCCGGTGGTGGCTATCTTTGGTCCCACCAATCCTTTGACCACGGCCCCCTTATCACGGCGCCGGGCCTTACTGAGAAGACCGGTAGATTGCGCCCCCTGCCTGGGCCGCGAATGCCTAAAACCCACCAAGTATTGCTTCGAGGGACTGACCCCGTTCATGGTAGCGGAAGCTGCCGAAAAACTTTTAGCCCCGGTCCAGACCAGTCGAGGGGCCATATTTTGGACCCCAACTCAAGACGATAACTGGCCGACTCAGCCGCTACCACCCAACATGCAATTAGTCATGGCCGTTTCTGATCTAGAGAGCCTAGGCTTACTCGATTCATCATTTCCGCCTGGAACGCTACTTATCCCAAGGCCCTTGTTAGAGACTCGCGATCACATAGGCTTTCTAAAAAACCACGATCTAAACCCGGCGGCCTCCTTTTGGATGGGGGACATCCCAAGGAGCTTAGAGGGCGCCTCCCGCTTTGGCGGACGAACGATTTTGATCATGACCAGCCGAGCCCAAGACTCCCTAGGCGACTGGTTTAAGTTGGATTTTACTCCCGATCTGGCCGCCCCGGATCCCCAACGAGCAATAGAATGGATAAGTTCGCTGATGATTTGAGTTTATCTTATTTTTTGGCTTGCTTAGCTTTATAGCTAGCTTAATTTTTGGCATTCATAATAGCCGGTTCTCGCTAAACCCCTCGCTAAACCCCTTTTTTTGTGAACATGCGTCAATACCAAAACATACTGATCATCAAAATGAGCGCCTTAGGCGACATCATCCACGCTCTGCCGAGTTTAGCCGCCCTAAGAGAGCTCTTTCCCCAAGCCGTCGTCAACTGGCTCGTTGAGCCGCAGTTTGCTGACATCCTCCCGGGTAAACCCTATATCGATGAAAAGATAATATTCGACAAAAACAATCTCAAGCGCCTCTCCTTTTTTAAGATACCAGGCCGCCTTTGGGAGCTTAGGCGCATCTTACACTCAAAAAAATATGATTTAGTCTTAGATCTCCAGGGACTTTTAAAGAGCACCATGATTGCCGTTTTAAGCGGCTGCCGTAACCGCTTAGGTTACTGCGAGATGCGCGAGGGCAGCTTTTTATTTACTAAGCCGGTAAACGGCCCCAACGCCAAGGGGCATATTATTCAGCGCTACTTAGACGTCATCAGATATTTGGGGCCCATATCCGATGAGGTCGTCTTCCCCCTCCCGGATTACCAAGCTCAAAAGGATAAGATGCGTAAGCTACTTTTAGATTACGGCGTCCATAGCCGGCCAGTCTTACTATTCCCGGGAGCCGGCTGGGCCTCTAAGCTTTGGCCCATAGAAAACTACGCTAAATTAGCTAAAGAACTTTCGGAAAATGGCTATCAGGTGGCCTTAGGCGGTGGCAAAGGAGACGCCCCGCTAACCCGCGCGGTTATGGAAAAAGCTAGGCCCTTAAAGATTCCCGATCTTACCGGCCAAACCGATCTAACCGGGCTCTTAGGCTTAGTCAGCTTAGCTTCGGTCTGCGTGGGCTCAGATACCGGGCCTCTCCACCTGGCTGCCGCTGCCGGCATCCCCACGGTCTCCCTCTTTGGGCCCAGTAGCGGCCAGAGGGCCGGTACTTACGGGCCGTTAGGTTCTTATGTGTCTAGCGACGCCGACTGCTCGCCCTGCTTCAAGCGCGTTTGCCCACGGGAGTTTTTCTGTATGGAAAGAATAAGCCCGCAGATGGTGCTTGATAGCTCCCTTAAAGCCGCTAAGATGGTGGCCTGATTTTTAGTTGGGATAGATAGGATAGCTAGGAGAGCTTAAGATAGCTCAGGATAGCTCAGGTGAGCTCAGGTGAGCTCAGGTGAGCTCAGGATAGCTAGGAGAGCTTAGGATAGCTAGGATAGCTTAGGTGAGCTCAGGAGAGCTTAGGAGAGCTTGGAGAACTTAGGATAGCCTAGGTGAGCCTAGGATAGCTTAGTAGGCCGCGACCTTCGGTAATTTTACTGCAAGAGGACAAATTCCACGCGGCGGTTTTTGGCCATACCATCTTGGCTCTCATTATCGGCAATCGGTAAAGTATCGCCATAGCCGGCTAAGACCAAACGGTTGCGGTCTAAGCCATGCTCGATGAGCCATCTGGCCACAGCCGCCGCCCGGCGCCGGCTTAAGTTTAAGTTGTATTCTTTAGGGCCTCGTCCGTCGGTATGCCCGCTAATGAGAAGTCTACGCTCTTTTAGAGCCGGCCTATTTAGGGCTTGAACGAAAACATTGAGCACAGCTTCGGCGTCGGGGGTAAGTTCATCGGAATTGTAGCTAAAATTAATGGTCGCCCAAACTTTAAGGGAGATCTTAATAAAGGCGTTACCCTCGGCGTCATAAGTGAGCCACTCGCGGCCCAAGGGATCGTACTCGGTATCGCCTGGGCGCAGAAAGCCGTCGGCTAAGGTAAGGCTACCGTCGGAATTGCGGCGGTAGAGGTAGTTGCCCTGCCAGACATAACCACTACCGCTTATCTGGACCTCTTCGCCGTCTTGGTGGGTCAGGGCCGTTTCCACCTCTTGGGGGTCCGATGAGGCGTCTATGGAAGAACCTATGGTAGGTTCTTCTAATGTGGGCTCAAGGGTGGGGGCGTCTTGTGATAGAGCAACCCTGGCTGATAATATGATAACAGCGGCCAAAAAAAGAAGGCTCAAGGCTTTACGGGTTATTTTTGGTATCAGCATAGGGAGCAACTTATGAGCCTCAATAGTGGTCAGCATAGTAGTCAATATGGAAGAATGCTTATGTGTCAATTTGGGCACCAAAATGGTTAATTAATTTTTCGACCAGGTTGTCGGGGTGGGGTTAAGGTGGTAACATCTGAGCAGGTATGCCGCCTCTGTTATTTTAGCGCGGCGACCTTAGAAATCAAAGAAAAACTCAAAAATTAATCAGAAACCAAAATCAAAAAATATCATGCCTGAAAACTACCGTAGCCCTACCTATTACGAACTTGCCGCCCCACCGCAGCTAGACTGGCGAGTCCATCGTCCGCCCCAATACCAGATCTACCGCAAGCAATGGGAAGAGCGAGGATCGCAAGGAGAGGCGGGAGACTTTCCTCTCCACTTAGATATCGATCCCACTAACCGCTGTAACCTAAGGTGCCGCATGTGCCCTAGGACCTATTACCTAGAGCGT
>JAITJB010000281.1 GCA_031279155.1 Deltaproteobacteria bacterium
CGGCCTTTGGTGGTCACCGGGGCCATTAGCCGGCACGGCCCCCGGCCAGCTTCCATCTCCCGGCGAAAAGCTAAGACCCTTTGGGAGGTCGTCTGACCGTAGCGCTCCTCATAGGGCTGCCCTAAGGCGTTTATCTGCTTGGCCATGGCCCCTAAAGCTAAGGTACCCGTAGGGGCTAGCGTATCGCGGCATCTTAAGGCCACCATGCGCATCTCTAAGGTGGTCATCTCAGCTCCGGCCTTAATGCCCATGGCCAAACCGCCGCCGGTATTATAGGGGCAATACCATATGCGGCTTGCGTCTGGACCATCGTTATGGGGCCGGTAGAGGCCTGAGGCCCCGCCGCTGGCTATGATGACCGCCGGGGCTTCTAAGCGCCAGATAGTCTTCTTTTCTGGCGAGAAGGCTAAGACCCCGTAGACGCCATCGCTAGACGCCAACAAGTGAGTAGCCCGGCAGCGGTTTATGACCGTAACCTTAGGCGTTCGCTCAACGACCGCCGCCATTAAGGGCTTGATGTTTTCGCCGTTAATTTTGACATTGCGCCAAGATCTCTCGGCGTATTGGCCAGACTCATCGGTTAAAATCGGCAGGCCCGCCGTCTCCAGCCAAGATACCTGCTCATTTAGGCGCTTGGCCATGGAAAGTAAAAGATCCCTTCGGGCGATGCCGTGGGCGTCGTTGAAGGCGTATTCAACGTAGTCTTCGGGCGTGTGACCACGCCCGATATAGGCGTTTAAGGCGTTAACTCCGGCGGCTAAACAGCCGCTACGGCGGATGTTGGCTTTTTCGACTATGATTGAGGGAAAGCCGCGCCCGGCCAGCTTAATAGCCGCCAAGCAGCCGGCGGCCCCGCCGCCAATAATGATAGCCCGGGTCTTGATGGTGATTACCGGTGGTGCGCTCAAGTGATCTTTGCCTTTTAAATCGGATTTATGACGTTTTTGGAGGAACTATTGACTTAGCTTGGGGTAACTTAGCTTAAGCCCACTTGGAGTTTACTGAGCTGGTCGTTTTAGGGCTGGTAAGCCTAGCCAAATTTAAGTCAACAGGGTTATTATAGGTTTACGAAGCAGGCAAAGAATGATAGCAACACCGAACCAGTTTTTTCAAGTCTTTTTGTATATTTTGTGTAAAATATTGGGTTTACCTTTTTTTGATTTCATGAGCTTATTACTCCCTAAGCCTCCTAGGGTTTTCCTGTAAGTTTTTCGGCAGAGGCTAAGAGGAGCTGCGGCCAGGGGAGGCAGTTGGCCGCAGCTGAACCTCTTTAGCTGGAGCGCCCTTTATGGGGGCGCCCTGGTTAGAACGCTCTTTTTAGGGGGGAGCGTTCCCTTTGGTGGGACGCCCTTTCATGGGGGCGTTCCTTGAATAGAGCGCGTTAACGCTATCGCCTGGACATTGTGGCGGGTAGCCTGGCGCTCTGAGCCGGGCTAAATAAGGAACTATCCGGACTATAGCCGCCTAATATCTAGCCCGTAAAATAGATACATAAATTAAAATCAAACTTAAACTTTATACTACGTTTACCCAACTAAGGCAGTTTAGATCTGAAAATTGTAGCCATTAATATTGGAATTTAAGTGCCTATTTGGCACTAAGACGGCTCGGTCGCCATCGAAGGCGTAGAGGCGGTAGATCAAGACTTTGACCTGGTCGCCTGGCGAGAGCGAGGGCCTCTCTAGGGAGTAGCCAGTGGTCAGCGAAAAATCCCTAACCTTAACCTGGACTTCGATGGTGTCGCCTCGGAAGGCTAAGGACTCGATAGTCCCGTTTTCAACGGTGTTTTCGTATTGGATGGGCTCGCCGGGGGCAAAAAGGCGGATAAATTCTGGCCTGATGGCGCATTTATCGCCGCCAGGAGCCTCCTCAAAGCCGGTTAAATCATGAAAGCCGCTAGCAATGTTGGAGTCGCCAATAAACATGGCCACAAAGGGGGTAGCCGGGGATCGGTAGAGCTCAACCGGGGCTCCGGTCTGCTCAATATGGCCTAAATTAGTTACGATGATGCGGTCGGCCACCTCGATGGCTTCGGATTGATCGTGGGTCACAAAGATGCTGGTAATTTTAAGTTTTGTTATCATACTACGGAGCCAGCTTCTAAGTTCACGCCTAATTTTAGCGTCAATGGCGGCAAAAGGCTCATCTAACAGTAAGATCCTAGGCCTAGGGGCTATGGCTCTAGCGAAGGCCACCCTCTGCTTTTGACCGCCCGATAGCTGAGCCGGGTAGCGATTGCCTAAGCCCTCTAAGCCGATGAGATTTAAGAGTTCTTGAACGCGGGCTTTAATTTGAGCTTTGGGCTCTTTTTGGGTCCTAAGGCCAAAGGCGATGTTATCGAAGACGGTCATGTATCTAAAGAGGGCGTAATTTTGGAAGACAAAACCAATGCCCCGGCGGCTGGGCTCAAGGTTATTTATGATAGCCCCGTCGATGGATATCTCCCCTGAGTCCGGGGTCTCTAAGCCGGCAATCATGCGCAAAATAGTCGTCTTACCGCTGCCACTAGGGCCTAAGAGGGCGGCTAAGGTGCCTTGCGATAAGCCAAAACTAACCTTACGAACAGCCGGAAAGTCGCCAAACTTTTTTGAGAGGTTATTTAACTCAACGAACATCTTCGCCCTCCCTCCTAGACATGTATTCAACTAAGCTTCTGGCCGTCAATATGATGATACTAGTTACCACCAAGATGGCTGAGACGGCGTAGGCCTCGTTGTAATGGTGCTCGTTATAGAGGATCTCTATGTGGAGAGGTAAGGTGTTGGTCTTCCCTCTTAAGTGCCCCGAGACCACGCTCACGGCCCCAAATTCTCCCATGGCTCTGGCCGTACACAAAATTATGCTGTAGATCAAAGCCCAACGGATGTGGGGCAGAGTTATCTTAAAAAAGACCCTAAAAAAGCCCGCCCCCATGAGGATGGCGGCCTGCTCTTCATCGGTTCCCCTTGAGGTTAAAACCGGGATTATCTCCCTAGCCACAAAGGGGAGGGTCACAAAGATGGTGGCTAAAACCAGACCGGGGGTGGCAAAGACGATTTTAAGGTTAAAAAAATCCAGTATCGGTTTGGCCCAGCCCAAGCGCCCGTAAGTTAAGATAAAAATGAGCCCGGCTATGATAGGGGAAATGGCAAAGGGCAGATCGATAAGGGTTATGAGTGTGCCCTGACCCCTAAAGGCGAATCTGGTCAGGGCCCAGGCGGCGGCCAGCCCGAAGAAGGTGTTAAAGACCACGGCAAAAGACGTCGTAATTAAAGTAAGTTGTAAGGCCTTGATGGTAAAGAAGTTGGTGACCGCCGCCCAGAATCGCTCGTAGCCAGTGCCGAAAGCCTGGTAGATTATGACGACTAAGGGCATGACTAATAGTAAGAAAGTAAAAATCAAACTTAAAATAATTAGGCTATTTCTGAGAACGGCGTTTTCCTGGCGATAGCCTCGCCTCCCGCTGGAGCTCTTGGTAAATCGGGATTTGGCCATATTTAGCCTCCAGCAAATCTTGCGGCTCTTATCTGGAGCCGGTTAACCAGGAACATGATGATAAAGGAGGCTACCAGCATAACCATGGCTACAGCGGTAGCCCCCTCGTAGTTAAATTCCTCAAGCCTGGTGACGATCATTAGGGGGGCGATTTCCGTTTGGAAGGGTTTGTTACCGGCAATAAAAATGACGCTCCCGTATTCCCCTAGCCCGCGAGCGAAGGCCAGCGAAAAGCCCGTTAAAATAGCTGGCTTAAGCTCAGGGAAGATTATCTGGAAAAATATCCTGACGCTACCGGCCCCTAAGGTGCGGCCAGCCTCCTCGTAGTCAGGGGAGAGTTCTTCTAAGATGGGCTGAATCGAACGGACCACGAAGGGGAGAGTAATAAAAACCAGGGCTAAGACGAT
>JAITJB010000288.1 GCA_031279155.1 Deltaproteobacteria bacterium
TCAGGGCAATCAAGGCAATCAGGCCAATAAAGAAGAAAATCTCCAAAATTCCGAGCCTAATTATGCCCCTCACCTGCGGCCCCTTAGGTTTAAACTGAGGCCTAGAATTTTATTTTTTGATACCGGCTACTTTCTCTCCCGCGAGCTACCATTGGCCGCCAAGGCCAATGGATCGGAGATTGCCATCTGGTCCAGTAAGGCCGGGCTCAATGCTGACGGGGAAGACTACCAAAGGCTTTTGGAGCAAATTAAACAGTTTCGGCCAGAATTGATCATGACCGTAAACCACCTAGGCTTTGACGCTGAGGGTAAGCTGGCGTCGGTTCTAACCCGATTAGGCCTCCCAGCGGCTTCTTGGTTTGTCGATAGCCCGGCCTTTATCTTAGGCTCAGCCGCCAAAAATAGCTTTAGGGATCTCTACGCCTTTTCCTGGGACCGCGATTACTTGCCGATACTTACGGATTTTGGCTTTAATCAGGCTCATTTCCTCCCCCTGGCCGCCTCGGAAGAGTTTTTTAAGCCCCTCCCTAAAGCTGGTCCCAAAGAGAGGGCTATAGCCTTTGTCGGCGATAGCTTAGCCTCGGCCACCACCAAGTACCTGGCTCAAAGTAGCCTAAGTGAATCTAATCTCGATGAAATCGACTGCCTAGCTTTAGAATTTATTAATAATAATTCTTTGACCCCGGGCCCTCTGGTCTCAGCCTTAGCCAACCGCTATAATCTAACCTTAGAGCAGACCATAAACCTTGAGGCCCTGGTCACCTGGCGAGCCAGCCGCTTATCAAGGCTTGCTGTCTTAAAAACCCTGGCCGCCCATTTTCCTCCTACGGAGGGGCCGGCATTGACCATAGCCGGCCAGATGGATTGGATGGAATTGGTGCCTTTAGCTTTAGTAACTTCAAGATTAGATTACTACCGCGATTTGGCGGGCTTCTACCTTGGTTCTGAAGTTAACTTAAACATCACTAGCGCCCAGATGAAAACCGGCATCAACCAAAGGGTCTTCGATGTCCCGGCCTGCCGGGAATTTCTTCTAACTGACCGCCGTGAGCAGTTATCTTACGTCTTTGACCTAGATAGCGAGGTAGCCGTCTACGACGACCCCTCTGACTGCGCCCAAAAGGCCAAATGGTATTTAAATAACCCTTCAGCTAGAGATAAAATAGCCGACAAGGCCTATCGCCGGGTCATAGGCTCGCACCTCTACCGCCACCGACTGCGCAGTATCGTCTCCACTATCTTCGGACGCGAGGAAGGTTTTAAGTGACCGTTGTTGTTCTAGAGCCCTTTAAATTAGGTGATTTCATCCAGTCAACCGCCCTTTTAGCCGAGCTTAGGCGGAGTTATCCCAATCAAGGTTTATTTTTAGTGGCCTCAAGGCCAGAAGTTATAGCTGCCGCCGATCACACCGGCTTAGCTGACGAGACCATCCTTTTATCCGAAGCCCAATGGGCTCAAGGCAGCAGCGCCAAGATCCCTTCTTGCCAATTACTAGTTAACCTAAGTTCCTCTCCCCAAGCCTTAAATGTGGCTCAAAACATCGAGGCCAAAGAAGTCCTCGGTCCGGTTAAAGATGAGGTCTTAGGCGGGGCCATTTTACCGCCGCCACAGAAGCTAGCCAGGGCGGTCATGCTAGTGGATCGCCGGCTTGGACGCTTTAACTTAGTCGATCTCTGGCGTCTTTTAAGTCCAGCCGGGCCAGGGGCCATCCGAAGGCTTCGCTGGCCCCTTTGGGGCCCCAAAGAAAATGGCGATCAAGACGCGGCCTGGCCAGAAGAGTTTAGAGCATTGTTGTCAGCTAGGGGGGAGAGTACCGGCCAGGGGGAACTAGGGGTTAGCCATAAGGGCAGTTGGGCGAGAGCCAGACCTTTGGTGGGATTTCATATGGGGAGCGGCCACCACCTTAGGCGCTGGCCGACGGAGTACTTTTGTGAGGCTTATAAACTTATAGGCCACTGCGATCTAGTGCTCTTGGGCGGCCCAGCCGAGAGAGCCTTAGCCAAGATGTTTATGGCCATTTTGGGCGACAGGGCCCATTCGGTGACCGATTTAAGCGGTCGGACATCATTGGCTACCTTAGGGCGGGTCTTAGCTAAGCTAGATCTACTGGTCTCAGCCGATACTGGCGTAATCCACATGGCCGCCGCCGTCGATACCCCCATCGTCGCCGCCTTCGGGGGTCCCGCCCTAGCCGGAGAGACCGGGCCGTATTCCCGCAAGGCCACCATCATCCAGGGCTATGGGCCCTGCTCGCCATGCCGGGAGGGCCCCAACTGCCGCCTAAGCGTCTGCCCCTATTTGCCGGGGCCCGGGCCCATTGCCTGGGCCGCCCGTTCGATTTTAGGGCTGCCGCGCCTTGAGTCCCACGAAGAATCCTTTAAAGACGAGGGTTTCCACCGGACCTATCGACCAATTTACGACGCCTTTGGCCAAAACCTAGTCGTTGATTCGAGCTTTGAAAGCACGACTGACTACGACTTCGCCGATGAGGAAGACTTGGCCATGGCCATTAGGACGGCCGGCATAGCCGCCTTAAAGCTTGACCAATACCACCAGACCTTAGCCGCTCAAGGGCTAGATAAAAAAGATGGTCAAGCCCTCAAGGTCAGCCAAAACCCAAGCGGCGCTCACCGGCTCATGGAAACGGTCAGATCCATAGCCGACCTAGCCTTTAGCGATTTAGAAACCAAACGCCGGTTCGTTTTAACGGCTGACGCGATACTGTTTGCCCGCCAAAATTAAGAGCTTAAATTTAAAAAAGGCTTTAGGCTCTATAGCCTAAAGCCTGATTGTCTTAGGGTTTAACGGCGATGGCGCCCCCTTCCAAACCCGCTGTCGTAGTCGTAATAGTCGTCATCGCGGTCAAAATCGCGATTATATCTACCATGTTTGCCGTAGCCATCGCCTCTGTCCATGCGGTGACCGCCTCGATCAGAGTAGTAACCTGGGCAGTTGCCCCCAAAATTATCATGGGTAAAATATCCCTTATGGCCAGCTAAGCCCAAGCCAGCCTTATCGAGCTCCTGCCAATAGCTGTCGCGCTGAGCGTCAATGGCATCCTGAAGTTTACGCATCTGAGCGACGACCTGGCGAATATCATCGGTTGAAGCATTTTGATTACCAACGAGAGCCCGATAAATCAGTCTTTGGTCGATTAAGTCCTGTTTAAGCGGTTTAATTTTATCCCTATGGGCGGTCGATAGCTTATCGAAGGCGGCTTGCTGCTCAGTAGTCCAAGCCGGGGGCCCTTGAATACCCTGAGGCGGACCGTAGCCTGGCCCCTTGTGGGGACCGCTCGGTGGGGCGCCCTGAACATGACCGCCCTGGGCGAAGGCATGGGAGCCGAAAGAAAAGCTATTCGACATGGCCCCAAGGGCAAAAACAAAGCCTAACAGCAAAATAGAAAACAAAAAAACACGTTTTTTCATAAAAACACCATATAATATTTATTTGACCACAAATTTAACCCTGTGTACCCGAAGCAGCTTGGCCGACGCTGACCGGGGTTGATCACGGGGCATGACCGGGGTTATTACATAGCAATTTCTGAGCCAGGTGCTGGGCCAAAAAAATAAAGGTCAATTTTGTAAAAATAAAAACAAAATCCAGGGGCCAAAAAAAGTCGTGAATATCTAGTTATCTTAGGCAGTTACCCATAAGGCTCGCGGCCTAAGCCAAAAAAATTTAGCTCACCTCCGTCTCCTGGCCGGCTCGTAGCCGGCTCATGGCCTACTTATTGCTATAAGTTAATAGTTGGTCGCCAAACCGCCCTGGTTTGGGTGGGATTTGCCCCGATCGGATGAGGTTAAGATATTAAATTTTCTAGTCTAATTTATTTTTTCGATCCGATCTTTCTTTGGCTTTCCTTTT
>JAITJB010000009.1 GCA_031279155.1 Deltaproteobacteria bacterium
ATCCCTTCTAGGCTAAGCTTCGTCAACTCCCGTCATCATCCTGGTAATGTCCATCCAGCTGTGGGCCACTAGTGGGACCAGCTCGGACTGACTGTTGCCAGGATACTTTTTTCAGAGAAAACTTGGCTACGCTTGATATAGCAATATAATATATAGATATAAACTTTAGGCAATAAAATCCGGCAATACGTTTACATGATATAGGCTCAAATAAATATTTAAACTATGTCATTAGTCGCTTTTCCTTTCTGTAACTTTTGTCGCAACCCTGAACGCGTACGCCCTTTTTTGGCGCTAGTATTTGCTATAGGAATTTTAGGATTTTTAATTTGTAAAGTTCTTTTTTCAACTTCTAAAGGGGCATTCAAGATTTAATTGATTATTATTCTTTTTGTCTATTGGTCGATTTTTTGATTATGCTAATTTTTTATATTAACATCTAAATTATGCATATGATAGATTAGGCGGCATTTCTATGCATGAATCGCCAATTTTATTTGAGATTGTGTTGTAAATTATTAAGGTATTTCTCTGGCAATTCGAGCAACAAAAGGTATATTAGCTTCCATTAAAGAGCTGATAATAATCGTGTAAACACCAAAAGGTAAGTATATTATTTTTAATAATTTTTAGGGAGTTTAAATTCTTATCCTCTCCAGGGGTTGGACGGTTATTTCCGGGGTTATCTCTTGGTAAGAGAGAACGGCCAAATCGTAGAAGTCGTTTTCCACCAGGCGGCGGACGTAGCGCCTAATGTCTAGGGAGGCCAATAAGACAGGTTTGGCTTCTCTGGTTTGGTACTTTTGAAAGGCTTGGCGGGTGGAATTCATGATGGCTTTGGCCGTATCCGGGGCCAGGGCCAAAAAGGAACCAGCCGAGGTCTGCCTGATGGCCTTGCGGATGGCTTCCTCAACTTGAGGATCTAAGATGATGGCTGGCATGAGGTTTAGGCCGCTAGAGTAGGAGTAGCTTATCTGTCTCTTTAAGGCCCCGCGAACATGCTCAACGAGCATGATGACGTCTTTTTCCTTGGGCGTCCATTCGATTAAGGCTTCTAAGATGCTTCTAAGATCTCTAATGGAGATCCTCTCTTGGACCAGCCTTTGGAGGAGCTCAGCTAACCTTTGGACCGGGAGGAGCCTGGTTAGTTCCCTAACTAAATCTGGCGATCGCTCTTCCATCTTATCGAGCAACCGCTTGGTCTCTTGGAGGCCCAAAAAGAAAGATGCATGGCGGGAGAGGGCCAAGGAGATGTGGTAGGAGATTATGCGGCCATGGTCGAGGTGCCTAACTCCGGCCCGGGTCAGAAAAGAGACGTCGGAATCATTAACCCAAACCGAAGGTAAGCCCGGAATAAAGTCAACGCCTTTTTTGGCTTTAATGTTAAATAAGCTTAAGTTTTCAACCGTATCTCGCACTAATACGCAGCCCTTCTCTAAAGTTCCGCGAGACAGGGGGATCTCGTTAATTTCAACTACATAGCTTAAGCCTTCGAGTTGAGGGTTGGGTCTAAGGTTAATGCCGGGGAAGGGGACGCCTAAGTCGATATAAAGCGATCGCCTAAGACTCATCATTTCTTGGTTAAGGTTATCGTAATTGAGATAATCGCCTAAGGCCGTAGAAAAATCTAATATTATGGGTACCACCGGCGAGAACTCATCGCGGCTGGCCTCGGCGGGCCTAGCTTGTTTGGCCTTGGGCTTTACGGCCTGGTTGAGGGCCTTGTGGCCAACGTCTTCGTCGGGGCGATCGGAAATAACCTTAAGCCCCCGGCCCACGGCTATGAGGATAGCGGCCAAGGAAAATAGCTGGGGCTTGGGAAAGCCCGGGACCAAGGCAAATAGAAAGACCAGAGCCCCGGCCACCAAGATGGCCTTGGGCTGACCAAATATCTGAGAGCCAATTTGCGAGCCAACGTTATTTGCGTCGGTTTCTAAACTGGAATCTTTGGCGGTTTTGGGCTTGCCGCCGCCGCGGGTAACTAAGATGCCGGCGCTTATGGCAACTAGTAGTGAGGGAATCTGGGAAACCAAGCCGTCGCCAATCGTCAGTATGCCGTAAAGCTGGATCGATTCGCCGGCAGTTAGGCCGTTTTGGGTGACGCCAATTAAGGTGCCGCCAATTATGTTGACGGCGGCCACGATAAGCCCGGCGATACTATCGCCTTTGACGAACTTCATGGCCCCGTCCATGGCCCCGTACATCTGGCTTTCGCGGGAGACGGTATCGCGGCGAATCTGGGCGTCAGCCATGGTGATGACCCCGGCCCTAAGATCGGCGTCAATACTCATTTGTTTACCGGGCATGGCGTCTAAGGTAAATCTGGCCCCGACCTCAGAAACCCTTTCAGCTCCCTTGGCTATGACCACGAACTGGACGATGGTGATGATGATAAAAACAACGGCGCCAACGATAAAGTTACCGCCTACGGCAAACTCCCCGAAGGTGAAGATGATTTCTCCGGCGTCAGCTTGAAGGAGAATTAACCTGGTCGTGGTGATGTTTAGGCCTAGTCTAAAGAGGGTGGTAAAAAGGAGCATGGTGGGAAATGAGGAAAATTCTAAAGGCGACCCCACATACATGGTCATCATGAGCATCATAAAGCTCAAAGCTAAATTGGCGCCAATAAGTAAATCGACTAAGAAGGTGGGAAGCGGCAGTATCATCATGGCGATGACAGCCACCATCATGGCCACCAAAGTGAGATCGGTATTGTTAGTTAGCGCCTTAACCGCTGTTCGCGCTTTGGAGGTGGCGCTCATTATTTGTCACCCTGAGATTTGTCGCCTTCATTAGGTAAGCCTTCGATGTACTTTAAGGCGGCCTTATGGGCCTCCTCTGGGCGCTCTAAGGCGGCGTAAGCTTTGGCCCTGATAAGCCAGTGCACGGGCTGGAAGTTTTGACTCCCGCTAGCTTCCAAGCGCTCTAAAAGGTCGAGGCTATCCTCACCGCGCCCTTCGGCTAGGGCGGCGGCGGCGGCCGGGGCCAATAATGACGGGTCATCGGGTCTTAGGGCTAGAAGGGTTTGGTAGAGCCGGCTAGCTTTATCGTCAAGACCAAGCTTGCGGAACAAAAAACCTAAAACCAAAAGAGTTTTGAATTGGTCGTCGTCAAGCATAAATGCCCCAAGACCTCTTAGCTTCCGACGAGGAGGCCGGAGTAGATTTTGTATAGCTCATCATCTTCAATAATATTGGCTAAATCTTCGCGGGCGAAGCGCCGCAGCTCAGGCTTGCGGCTAGATTTAAGAAGTTCGTAGGCCGAAGCCAGATTGCGTTTGAAGGCTTCCGGCATTAAAAGTTCCTGGTCGATATCCACGGGGATTAAAGATCGGTCGATAAGCTGCTGGGAGTTGGTAAGGGCGAAGTGCCTGGCCAGACTGGTTTCGGTTAGGGCGTTACTAGGTAATAATTGGAACTGCGGAATGTTTGACTGTTCGATGGTGGGATCGAGTACGCCTTGGAGGCCTATGTTGGGATTTAAAATGTCGATAGCCATGAGTATTTCCTTGAAATCAAGTTTAATTTTATGCTTTTATGATGTTTTGGTAAACTTTAATCAGCCGAAGGATCAAAGCCTCAATGGTCGGGGCGTTCAGCGTAGATAAGCTAAGTCTAACCATAAGTAGAATCTTATCGTTAAATAGTCCGGCCTCCATAGGCCAATCTGGCGAATTTTCTAGCGAGCAGGCTTCAAAGGCCTTGGGAAGGAGGGTCTGGTTAAAGGGCTCCAAGGGCCAGGAGAGCGATACCAAAAGGTCATCGGCATTTGGGTCCATCTCAAAGGTTATGGTGCCCACGGAGTCTATTTCAAAGGCCAAGGGCGAGGAGGCCCCAAATTTTAGCTCCCCCACGTTCAAACGCCGGCCAAGTTCGGCAAAAATGCTGCCTAAGTCAGTCAACTGTCATCCTCCATAGCCGCCAGCCACTCGTCCTCACGGCTTACGGCTTCATCGAGCCCCTCTTGGATGGCGTTTATAAAGCGAGCTCGCTGATCTAGATCGCCAAAAGTTTGGACCGTGAGGTTTTTTACCGATTGCAGAAGATCCTGGCGAAAGAGGACCTCTTTTTCTATATCTTCGGGGTTAGCCTTTCTAATGAGAGGCGCGGCCAAACTCGTGGTCGGGAGCGATTCGCGGCGGCCCTCTAAAATGAACTTTAAAAAGTCCATATCAACTAGCTCAGAGTGGGATTGACCGTGGACCTCTCGCCAGCGGTCGGCCAGATTTTGACCTAAGGCCCGGATGCTGTTTAGAGACCTTACCTTACCTAATTGATCGGCTACCGATTCCAAGCTAGTTTTGTCGCAACTAGGGGTATCGGCAGCTAAATCGGCGGCCAAGGCCCGATTTAGGAAGTCCACGCCCCTATCTAGGCATTCGGGGCCGAAGCGATTTATTATGTGATTGAACATATCCAAAACATCGGAAAAATCTATGGCTACGCGGACGTAGTCATTTTTGAGCTGTAAGGGTTCGCCTAAGTCAGAAAATTCAAGGCCGGCCAAGGCCCCGGCAATGGAAGCCCGTATTTCGGAACCAGACTCTTGATCTAAGGCTTCTAAGGCCTCTTTAATAAGAGCGTTATCGGGTAGAGAATCGGCTAACTCAGATAATGCGGCATAAACGTCAGCCGGATCGGAGAAAAAATTATAAGCTTGATCTAGGACATCTTGAAATCTCGTACAGTTTTTGAGGGCCGAGCGTAAGGCATCAAAGCGTTCGGTAAGGTCGCGCTTTTTCATTATATCTCGGTATAATTTTACGCGCTGAACCAGACTTGGATCGATAGTTTTTTTCTCCTTGCGTTCTTTAAGATCGAGCTCTTCGGTGTTGTCTACGGAAAAGGTAAGTTCTTCGGCAGCGTCGGCTAAAAGGGACTCTGGCGAGCTAGAGACGGTTAATTTATTGCCGGCTAGCGCGCCTTCGATGGGACGCCGGGCGACCTGAGTCTCCGGGCTATCGCGGTTTAAGGCGGCGGCTGCGGGATCGAGATTAATGTTAGTATTAGAAGCCATTAGCGGGCTGCCTTTGTTTTGGGGGGTTTTGGACTAACCACTCGCCATTTGGGCTTTAATTTTGGGCGTCTGTTCTAGCGGTTACTTAAGTCTAGGGTATTTTGCCATAATTTTTGCCTGATCGATAGAAGCTTAGGCCTGATCGATAGAAGTTTATACTTAATCGATAGAAGCTTAAGCTTGATCGATAGAAGCTTAGGCTTGATCGATAGAAACAGAAGTAAATTCCTCCATTTCTAAATTCTCTAAGCGCTCAAGTTCAGCGTTCTGTTGGGCCTGCCAGGCCTTTTGGTGGAGTTCTAATTTTTCCCTAGCTTTTCTTCGGTTTTGAAGTTCGACTTTACAATTTTCGACATCGTTTTGACGATCTTGAACTACCTTTACGGCTTCAAAGATTTTAGCCTCAAATTCCGTCTCCCGATATTTTAGATCCGATAAGCCCTTCCAAAATTCTTCCAGGCCGCGACTAGTGGTGTTACTACCCAAAAGGGCCTTCCAGCGGCGCTCGGTTTCGGTTTCGACAAATTTTTGGTATTTGACCAAAGCCTCGCGGGCGCGTTCTTCCTCCCTCTGGGCCTCGTTGAGCCGCTCTCTAGAAACTCTTAAGTCTTTAACCGCTGTCTCCTCACGGCGCGTTCTAACCATGATGAGGGCGGCTAAAGGGTAACTAGTCAAGCTACAACCTTTTCCATTAAGGCTAGAGTTTCCTCGAAGGAGCTCCTATCATCTAAGCCCTGCCTTAAAAACTGGTTGATAGGGCCAATTTTATCGAGGGCCAGATCGCCTTCGGCGTCAGCCCCTTTGCGGTATTCACCAATTTGAACTAAAAGCTCGATCTCAGCGTATTTGGCCAGTAAGCTCCTTATCTTTTGGGCCAGCTCCCGGTGCTTAGGCGTGGTGACCGAGCCCATGACCCTACTTACGCTACCTAAAATATCGATGGCCGGGTAGTGGTTGGCCGCCGCCAGCTTGCGCGATAAGACTATGTGCCCATCTAAAATGGAGCGGGTCTCATCGGCAATGGGTTCAGTCATGTCGTCGCCCTCAACTAAGACGGTGTAAAGGGCTGTGATCGAGCCCTTATCGGAGTTACCAGCCCGTTCCATGAGTCTTGGCAGCGTTGAAAAGACCGAAGGCGGAAAGCCCCTTCTAGTTGGCGGCTCGCCGGCAGCTAAGCCTATCTCGCGGAGGGCCCGGCCAAAGCGGGTGACCGAATCCATAAGCAATAACACCTTGCGGCCGTGGTCGCGGAAGTATTCGGCCACGGCTGTAGCCGTATAGGCGGCTTTGAGCCTTTCCATGGAAGAGCGATCTGAGGTTGACACCACAAGCACGCTCCGCTTGCGGCCCTCAGGGCCTAGGTCGCGCTCGATAAATTCTCTGACCTCGCGGCCGCGCTCGCCGATTAGAGCTAGTACGCAGACGTCGGCAGCCGAGCCCTTGATGATGCTTGAAAGTAGGGTACTTTTGCCGCCGCCAGCTGCGGCGAAGATGCCCATGCGCTGCCCCTCGCCGCAGGTCAGAAGGCCGTCTAAGGCCCTGAGCCCCAAGGGCAGAGGCCGCTCAATGAGCTTACGGGTCATGGGGGGAGGGGGATCGGCGTAGACCGGGTAGTGGTCCTGGGGTTCGAGGGGACCGGCCCCATCGGCTGGCTCGCCTAAGCCGTCGATGACCCGGCCTAATAGAGAGTCGCCCACCGGTACCGAGTGGATCCGGCCAGTCGGTAAGACCTCTGTCTCAGGCGAGATGCCCTGGAGTTCGCCCAAGGGGGTTAGGAGGGCGGCGTCTTTTAAAAAGCCGACAACTTCGGCTTTTAATGACCAGCCGTCCCAGGGGTTTTTAAGTAGACAGATTTCGCCCACCTTGACCCCGGGGGCCATAGCTCGGATGATGGTGCCAACCACCTGTTCGACCCGGCCTCTAACCTCCAAGGTGTTCATGTCCCGAACGGCGTGGCTGAATAGTTCGCCTAGGTAATCGAGGGCCATGATCTCACACTCCGGTCTTAACCCGTGTGCTCAGGGCAACTGAGAGATTTTTAAGCTGCGTTTCCAAGCTGGCCTCAACTACGCCTAGATCGCTTTCTAAGACGCATTGACCGTGTTGGAGGCGGCCGTCAGATCGGACATCTAAAAAAGACGTACTGCCAGAAGCGCCCAAAAGGGCCTGGCGGACGGCGGGCTCATCTTGGGGCGATACCTTAACTAAGACCCTGCGATCATCTCGCATGGTGGTTAAGGCCTTGCGGACTAGTCCAGCCGCCACCTGATCGGGCGGTAGATCGCCAATTATTTTACGAACAGCTTCCTCGACGATTTTAGCTAGATCGCTTTCCAGCTTCTCTAAGTATTCCACCGAAGAAATAACCGTATCCATGATCTTCATGGTGTATTCATCGAGGCCGGTGGCTAGCCCCTCTTGATAGCCCTCGTTGCGCCTAGTTTCGTAAGCTTCTTCCGCCCGTTTGGCTGACTCAATCTTCATGGCCTCCATCTTGGCCGATAATTCTAAAGCGCTCAGGAAAGCCGAAGCCTCCGGGGCTTTGATTAGCTTAACTCCTGGAGCGATGGTTGGGGCTTGACCGTTTAAGAGAAACAAAGACGCCATGATGGCGCTACCTCCGTGAGAAGGATGTCTTTAAGCTTAGAAAATGTCTTGGCGCTGAGATCGCTTGAGATTTGCGTAGAAGTCTCCTCTATAATTCGGTCTTTGGCCTTAGATCTTAAGGCCTCAGGTAGGGGGCGCCAGGCGATGTTGATGGCCCTTAAGCCGGTTAGGATTAAGGACTTTTTATCTATTGGCGGAGCTTGAGTTAGGCTAGTTAGGCTAGCTTGGCCTTGAAGGCTATCTTGACTACTTTGGCGGTAGAAACGGCCCAGATCGCCTAACCAATAGCGGCCTCGATTGAGAGCCCAATCGAAAAGATCGGGGCCAATGGAGGCTTTTAAGGCCCTAACCGAGGGGCCGTCGATAATTACGGCCAAGTTTGGCGCCCAAACCGCCGCCCCAAACTTTAAGGCTAGATCGTCGAATTCTTTCTGGCCTAAAAGTAGTAACCTTAAAGGCTGAGAGCTAAAATCCCAAAAATCACTCTCCATGTTTTGGCTTCTATATAGCCGCCTTAAAGCCGGGGTATGGGAAACGGCGTCTTCCAAAAAAGCATCTAGGCGCATTTCGGTTTGGCTATCCCAATCGATAGGGGGCTCGCCAGGCTTAAGCTCCGAAGCGCTAGCTTTGATACTATGCCCGGAATGGTTAAAGCTTTTTAGAGCCTCCATTAAGGCGGGATTTTTAATAAGATCTTGGTAGAAGGCGCCCATGATCTTAACTGGCCTTTATGGCCGACGTTTTCCGGCGTTTGAGATAATGGCGCAGGCTTAAGGCAAATCCTACTAAGAGAACAATAATAGCTAAAACTAGCCTCGGGCGGCCCAATAGGCCGCTATTGGCCGGCATGGTCGGAAAGACCATGTCGATTCTGACCGGTATCAGCATGATGGAGACAGAGTTTTCCGATAGTCCCGGAACGCTCTTGGAGCTGATTTCCTTGATTTTGGGCGTCAGATTCATGACGGGCGAATCAGGCAGGTGCCTAATGAGCACGGCAGCCGTGGCCGGGCTGGAAACATTACCACTTTGATCGCGAGCGGTCAAAACCACGTGGACTCTGGCCGTCAAAACCCCGTCGATCTTAGAGAAGGTTTCCGATAGCTCTTGCGACAAGGCGTAAGCGAGGCGCGATTGCTCCTCAACGGGCGTGGAGATCATGCCCTGGCCAGAGAAGACGCTACCCATGCTCTCGTGCTTGGTCCTCGGGTGACCGTTAGCCGAGAGGAGCTCTAAGGCCATGACAGTCTGTTTTTTTTCAACTGTCAGGGCAAAGCCGTTTTTCCCTTTATCGACCTTGGCGGCGTCAAAATCCTGGGCCAAGAGGATCATCAGCATCTTGTTGGCCTCCTCTTCGTCTAAGCCGGAATAGAGCTCAAGCTGGCAACCGGCTAGAAGAGAGGCTAACAAGGCCAAGAACAGGACTAGGGCGACCTTTGGCCGGCTAATCCGGGTTTGAGTCCTTACAATCATTGGCCGTCCATTAAAAATTTAGCCAATTCCGCCGCCGGGCCAGTGCCTTTCATAGCTTTAGCCAAAATCGGCTTGGCGTCTTCTATATTGCCCGAAAGGGCCACGCTAAGGCCTAGAAGGGCTTGGGCTTCGGCATGGTCGGGATGGGCGTCTAAAACCTCTTTAATACCGACTTCGGCCTTATCAAATTCGTTGGCCACAAGGTAGGTAAAAGAGAGGCCGAGCTTAACCGGGACAGAGTTGGGCGTAGCTTTAATCAGGCCTTCAAAGAGGTTCCTGGCTTTGGCCACTAGGCCATTGTGGGCGGCGTAAAGACCTAATTCGACCAGTATGGCCAGAAAGGGCCATTTGCCAAGGCTATCGGGGTTTTTGGCCAATTCCTTAAGATCAGACACGAGAAACCTCCACATAATCGTCCGACAATTTGTTCGGAAAATGGTGATAGAGCTAAATTAATTGGGCTTAAATAAGGCTTACTTCTGGCCTTTGTCTACGATGTCTATCGCCGCCTCAGAAGCCGATTTAAGAGCTGAGATTACGGGATATTCCTCGACTGTAAGTCCAGCATCGAGGGTTTTTTTAAGCTCAAAATCCAGATCGGCCAGTTCCTGACGCAGTTCTTTAACTTCTTGGGGTTGACCGGAATCCAGGATGTCCCAGGGCGACTTGTTCGATTGACTCATTTTAGTCCTCCTTAATTTTCGACTAAAAATTATCGACTATAATCGACTAAAATTTTACGGCGCAGGCATTCTATTCGCCGATAAAAGACTGATAAAAGACCGAAAAAAAGACTTTAAAAAAGTAGGCTCTATTGCGGGCCAAGCGGGACGACTAAGGTCTCGTCTTGGCGGCTTAGGGTTAAAAACTGGGAATTGATGTCCGTGATGGTCCAGCCGCCCGGTAAGGGGCTACCCTCGAAAAGCTTCTGGCCGTCTCGGGTGCTTATAAATCGCATGGGCGCGAGGGTAACGGAAGCCACGTCCACAGTGGACATGGGATCGTTGGGATCGGCTTGTACTTTTGTTTCCAAGTTGAGATCGTCTTGAGTAGAAGTCTGAAAGATCTCCATCGGTGACATAGGCGACCAGGCCGCGCCTTGGGGCCGAAGCTGGCTAGATTCATTTGGAGATTCGCCGCCAATGGCTAGAGTGTAGACGATTGGAACGCCTACGCGGCTAGTTATCCGCTTAAAAGTTCTGGCTAAGGCCGAATTATCGGTAAAATCAAGCGGGGCCATTAGCTCAACTAAGCCCTCACGAAAGTCTGCCCGTAAGCTAGTTATGCCGGATTCATTTAGCTCTTGGAGCATGATGGGCTCCAAATCGTCTCGGTGAACGACCTTTCTTATGGGAGCTAAAGACGGGACGTCTCGGAGTAAATTTTCAAAAGCCTCTTCTTCGGTCTCGCGGTTGAGCATATAGGCGGCTACTACCGCTCGCCCCTCATTATCGAAGAAGAGGGCCGGATAGAAGCCGTAAGAGGTAAGAGCTTGCCGGGCGGCTTCTAGAAGATCGCGGCGGACGGAAATGCGTAAAAAGACCTTTGTTGTCCGTCCCTTAACGAGATCCACCAGACGATTTAGTTCTGAGTCGCTCTCAAGGTTCCCTGTGGCTTCAAGGGATCGCCCGCGCTCGGTAACCTCGATAGTATTAAAGCCCTCTTTAGCTAAAAGCGCTCTTAAGTTTTGAGCCTCGCTTACCGCCTCGTTTTGACCGCTAGGAGCGAAAAGTAATAATCCCAAAATTAAGATAACTAATATTAGCCCTAAAATGCCGGCCCGAGAGCGCTTCTTTGGCAGAGCGGCGTTAATGGCGTTTTGGCTATCTTGACTATCTAGATCTTTTTGGCTATCGATATCTACCAAAGGTTCGTTGGTAGGGCTTTCTTTGCCCTCAAGAGAACCATCGATTGAGCCTTTTTCTGGTTCTGTTGGGGCGAGCTTTTGAGCGTAAGCTAAGGGCACGAGCTCGATATCTCCCCAATCGCTGCCCGGCGCTCGATAGGCTAGGGCCGAGAGGCCCAACGATAAAACCTGATCCGGGGCTAAATTTGCCCCCTCAGGGGGGAGGATCTCGCCATTTACTCTCGTTTGCCCGTCCAAGGGCTTGGCCAAAACGACCCAAGCTAAGCCATTATCTTGGGAGAGCTTAAGTTCCAATTGGGCCGGGCGGATGGTCCGGTCGCTTAAAATGAGATCGGCCTCATCGCCTGATCCCACGCTATAGCGGCCAGCGCCTAACGATAAGATGGCTCCGATATTGGGTCCAGCAACTACCCGCCATTCGAGTTTCGAGGTCATAGTCCAGCGCAGCCGCCCTTGGTGACGGGCACCCGGGGCTCGTAGTCGGCTTGGGTCGGGCTGCGCGAGAAACTCTCATCGTCAAGATGGGAGGGCAGCTGTTGAACCTCGCCGAGTCGAATAATTCTAGGAGTTATTAAGACCATGCGCTCCATCTGCGACTTGGTGTCAGAGGTGGTTTTGAAGAGATGGCCTAAAATCGGGATTTTACCTAAACCTGGCGTGCCTGAGTCATTGTCTTGCCGGCTTTCAAAGTAATAGCCGCCGATAAGTAAACTCTGACCGTTTTGGATGAGTGCTTGAGTGTTAATTTTGGTCTGCTTGACCGGGGGGATAGCCATGTTGCCGGTGGCAGCGGTATCGGCGGAATCTTGGCTATCTTGAACGGTTACGTTTAGGCGGATGGAGGCCGGTGACGAATCGTATGATTCCACGATATGGGGCGTGACCCTTAAAACGGTACCGGAATCCACTTTAAAGAGATCAACTGTCTGGTAGCCGGCCACCTGGATGTAATAGGTCGTAGTGTTCTCCAAGGTGGCTTCCTGGTTATCTAAGGTTAAAACCGAGGGACGCCCCAATAAGCGGGCCTCCCCGGCTTGCTCTAAGGCCTGGATCCTGGCAATAAAATAATTAGGCCCTTGGGTATAAACCGTTGAGACCGTGGCCCCGCCGCCCAAGGCTTGACCGGGGGATGGGAGAACGTCAAAGTTACCAGAGGTATTTGAGACGTCGGCGCCAACCGATACGTCGCCAGGCGTGGCCACGCCTTGCCAGTTAACGCCGAGCTCGCGCTTAAAGTTGGTGTTAACGTCAACGATGGCCGCATGTATTTCCACCAGATGGACTTCGCGATCTAACTCTCGGATGACCGATTCATAATAGGACATCCGGTCTTCATAATCGCTAATGATGACCGCGTTAACCCGGGGCTCGGCCATGACCTGGGCTTCTTCGCGAACCGGCTGGGCCGTATCGTTACGGGAGGAACTCAGGCTAGAGAGCCCGGCCACCTGAGCTTGGTTAGGCCTAACCATGGATCCTTGGGCTAAAGCCCCGCCACGGATCATGCTATTTAGGATGGTAGCTACGCCCGGAATGGTTACGCTGCGGTCGGCAGCGTTAATGGTGACGTCGTCGGCCTGGGCGTGGCGCAGTTTAAAGACCCGCATGATGAGCTTGGGTTCTTGGCGAAAGCCGTCGATGGCCGCAGCTTCGGTTTCAAGGGTTTCGATGTAAGATTTTGGGCCCTCAAATATTAGGCTGAGACCAGAAATTTTTGGCGTCAGCTGAGGGGAGACGGAAGCTGAGCCCTTCAAAGCGTTAAAAATGGCCTCCGGGCTCGAGGCTTGGGGATGATAGGTTTTAGTGCCCCACTCGGAATCGTGGAAGAAATAGATATTACGGCCCAAAAGGTACCAGTTGACCCCGAAGGCCGAACGCAGGCCATCGAGGAACAAAGAAGGGGCAATGTTATCGAATTTTCCGCTGATAGTTCCGGTTAAGACGGGCGAGATAAAGGCTCTGAGGTTGTAGGAGGCGGCAAAACTGGAAAGAAGATCGCTAATTGGCTCTCGCTCAGAAAAATGGCTGTAGGCATGGTTGAAGACGGCTGGTTGGGCCAAAAGAGAGCCGGGGAGGGCTAAGAAAAAAAAACTAGCTAAAATAATAGAGGCCAGGCCAAGGTTTATTTTAGGCTTAAGTTTATTAAGCGGCTTAAGTTCCTTGGGCTTTGTTAAGGCCCTAAT
>JAITJB010000032.1 GCA_031279155.1 Deltaproteobacteria bacterium
GGCTCAGAAAAAGAGGACCCGGGCCCGTCCGGGCCCGGGTTGATTTTGTCATCAAAGTCGGCCATGTTTTTCCGTAACTCGGGCTAGTTGACCGATCAGTTGCCGCCGGCGTCAGAGTCACCGGACTGCTTTTTTTCGGCCAAGAGTTTATCAAGGTTACCAAAAGCGGCCCCGAAGGTGGAAGTGGCGTTGGTTTGGCTGGCGCCCTTAGACCCATCAACGTAGTCTTTATAGGTGCCTTCCTCTTCCTCTTTGGTCTTGCGTTTGACCGAAAGGCCGATCTTATGATCGCTTGAGGAGATGGAAACAACCTTAGCCGTAACCATTTCGCCAACTTGGAAAGCCTCGGTTAAGGCTTTACCCTTAGGTACGCCGGACTCGGACACGTGGATGAGCCCTTCAACGCCCTCGGCTAGCTCGATGAAGATGCCAAAGTCGGTCACGTTAGTGACCTTACCGGTCACGGTTTCTCCGACCGGGAAGCGGTTGAAGGCAACCACCCAAGGATCTTCTTCCAGCTGCTTAATGCCAAGGGAAAACCTCTCTTGATCGCGATCAATAGCCAAGATGACGGCCCGGACTTGATCGCCTTTTTTAAAGACCTCAGAGGGGTGTTTGAAGCGGCGGGTCCAGGAGATGTCAGAAATATGAACCAAACCGTCGATCCCCTCATCGATACCGATAAAGGCCCCAAAATCAGTGATGTTTTTGATTTTCCCTTCAATGATGGTGCCAATGGGATAGCGTTCGGCCACCGCGCTCCAGGGGTTGGGCTCAATCTGCTTCATGCCCAAGGAGATGCGTTTACTGGCTAGATCCATGTTTAAAATGACCGCCTCAACAACGTCGCCGACTTTTAAGACCGATGAGGGGTTTCTGACCTTACGGGTCCAGCTCATTTCGGAAACGTGAATCAGGCCCTCAAGCCCGCTTTCCAGTTCCACGAAGGCCCCGTAATCGGTTAAAGAAACCACTTTGCCGCTGACCTTAGCCCCGACCTCGTATTTTGAGGAGGCTGTAAGCCAGGGATCTTCGGTCAATTGCTTTAAGCCCAAGGAAACCCGGCCCCGGTCTTTGTCGAAGGCTAAGACTTTAACGGTAACTTTTGAGCCGACGCTGAAGACCTCAGCCGGACTACTTAAGCGGCCCCAAGACATGTCGGTTACGTGCAGTAAGCCGTCAAGCCCGCCCAACTCAATAAAAGCCCCGTAATCGGTCAGGTTTTTAACCGTGCCCTCAATGACGTTACCGACCTCAAGAGTGGACATGGTGCGGTTGCGGATGAGTTCACGTTCGGCTTCTAAGATAACTCTACGGCTTAAGACGACGTTACCGCGCCTTTTGTTGAACTTTAAAACCTTAAAGTCATAGGTCTTACCGACCAAGCTTTCGAGATTCTTAATGGGCCTGGTGTCGACTTGAGAACCGGGTAAGAAAGCTGGTACGCCGATGTCTACCGATAGACCGCCCTTGACCCGGCTGATAATCGTGCCGTTGATGGTGCCATCTTCGCTGTGCACGCGGGCGATCTCTTCCCAGACCTTCATCTTGGCCGCCCGTTCCTTGGAGAGGATGATCTCGCCATCCTCGTCGTCCCAATGGACCAAAAGGGCTTCGACTTGGTCGTTGATTTTGACGGCTAGATTGCCATCGGCGTCTTTAAACTCATCAATAGCGATTCGGCCCTCGCTTTTGGCTCCTACGTCAAGCATGACGTATTCCTTGTCGATGTGGACCACGGTCCCTTTGAGCACGTCGCCTTCAGACAGACTCTTAAGGCTCTCCTCAATGAGGTCTTCCATTGACTCTAGGTCAGCGGAATGTTGATCGTTACGCCCTGATTCCTCAGGCTCATCGGAATTAAGGGTGTCGGCGTTTTCATTCTCATTGACGGATTGCGCCGTGTCCGAACAAGGTAATGAGCTTTGGTGGTTGAAACTGTTTTCCATGTTGTCCCCGAAATATTAATTTCCAAGCAGAGGTTCTGGCCAGCCTCCGCAAGACTGCGTGAGACCGCAGCTGATCTTGTAAATCATAGCACACAAAAAAAATTTTTCCATTTATTTTTACTATCCTAAGAGGTGTTGGACGAGATTTTTTTGCCCATGGTTAAAATAGCAAAATTAATCATCTAATCTGAAGTCGCCCCCTGGTTTTATGATACATTCTCTCAAAATTTTGGGGCTAGAAAGATGTTTTTTACTTTAGGCTAATTGTCAGTTGTCGACAAAGGGCTTAAGCTTACAGCTGCGGCTCGGGTGCTTAAGCTTTCTTAAAGCCTTGTTTTCTATTTGCCGAATGCGCTCGCGGGTTACGTTAAATTCCTGACCGACCTCTTCTAAGGTATGATCGGTCTTCTCCCCAATACCGAAGCGCATCCTAAGAACTTTTTCTTCGCGGGCCGTTAAGGTGCCCAAGAGCTTGGCGGCCATGTCGACTAAGTTATTGTGGATAACTAAGTCGGTGGTACTTTGGTTGTATTGATCTTCGATAAAATCGCCTAGGTAGCTATCGCCATCTTCGCCAATGGGCGTTTCCAGTGAGATGGGCTCTTTGGCGATCTTAAGGACCTTTCGGACTTTTTCGAGCGGCAATTCCATTTTAACGGCTATCTCTTCCGGGGTAGCTTCGCGGCCGAGCTCTTGGAGCAGATAGCGGGAGGTGCGGATGAGCTTATTGATAGTTTCAATCATATGGACCGGAATGCGGATAGTGCGGGCTTGGTCGGCGATGGCACGGGTGATAGCTTGGCGGATCCACCAGGTGGCGTAAGTGGAAAACTTGTAGCCCCTTTGGTATTCAAACTTGTCGACGGCCTTCATTAAGCCGATGTTGCCTTCTTGGATGAGATCTAAAAACTGCAGCCCTCGGTTGGTGTACTTTTTGGCAATCGAGACCACAAGCCTTAAGTTAGCCTCGATAAGGTGGTTTTTGGCCTCAATGGTCTGGCTCTCGCCGGCTTCAACGGCTTTAACAATAACTTTGAGCTCATCGTAGGTTATCGAGAGCTCGCGCTCCAAATCACGGTTGGCCTTAAGAATTTTAGCCGTTGATTCTATAAGATCGCGGATTTCTTGGGCGGAAATCTTAAGTTTCTGGCTTTTGCTGGCTAAAAGTTTGGGGTCTTTTTTTAGGTCTCGACCAAAGCGCCTAAATTCCGTAGGGGTAGTTAAGTTTAGCTTTGATAAGTTTTCCGTTAGCTCGCAATTTATGGCCCTAAAACGGCCTTCCCATTCCCTTAGGCGGCTGACCATGGCCTCATACTGAGATTTAGCTAAGCTTAACTTAAGAAATAAATCCTCAATATCATTACTAATTTTATTTATGTGGTTGGTGATGCGCTTTCGCCTGGTGGGATTGGCGCTTCTATATTCCTTTTGGGTTTTGGCTCGGTAGTTGGCTAAGTTTTGGCACTGCCTTTCGATTTCTTCTATATTTTTAAGAAATATAGCGAGGTTACGCTCGCTTGCGTTTTCTTGGCCTTCGACATTTTCCTCCTCGCCTTCGCCGGTAACCTCCCTTAAGCGCATTTCGCCGCTTGAAAGCTTGCGACCGATCTCGCGTACCGCCTCAAGCCCGACCGGGGTTCTTAAAATGCATTTAATGACCTGCCGCTCGCCATCTTCGATGCGGCGGGCGAGCTCGACTTCAGCCTCACGCGAAAGTAAGCCGACCTGCCCCATCTCCCTTAAATAGACCTTAACCGGATCGGCTAAGATGGTCTCGCGTTCAACTGGCGGCTGGTAGCTTTCTTCCCGGGAGTCAATTAAGCCCATATCGAGGAGCTTTTTTTCGTCTTTAGATTCCTGCAGATCTTCAACCAAATGGATCTCAATATCGTCAAAAAAAGCCATAACCGCCTCCAAATGGTCAGATTTGTCAGCTTCTGGCTCAAGATCGCTTTCCGGATAATCCCGGTCAAAAGTATCATTATCAAATATCGAGTCGTCGAAAGGGCTGTTCACCTTGACCTCCGTTTTTCCGGCATAGATAAAGTCCAAACCGGTGGGGGGTTTATGGTCGGAGCAAAAAATAGAGGCTATTTTTATTGGCCGGATTTACTGGCTAGAAGACTTCGGGCTAGCTCGTGATTTCCGGCTTCTTCGGCTTTGCGGATGGCTTCGGTTATTTCACTTTGAACTTTGCTTTCACATCTACTCATAAGTTTAATAATAAGCTGCTCGAGTGAGGCCCGGCTCTTATTGGCGTCAAGCTGCCTTGGGGAACTTAGCGCGCCTGATATTAAAGAGCTCATCATATCGTCATCATCGAAGCGAAGTCTCGAGGGATCAAAGGATCCGGCTCCAGAAATTAACCTTATGACGGCCTCAAAAATGGGTTTAGTGCGATCTGTAGGCCACATGTCAGGGGCCACCTCTTTAAGAACTGGCGCGCTCTCCGGGTGGATAATGGCGTGCCTTAAAATCCTAGCCGCTAACAAATTGTAGTCAGGCGTCTTATTGGGGCGGTGGATCTTAGCGGGAACTACCGCCTTAGGCGGCCCGCCGCCAACGGTTAGAAGCTGGCGGTCAAGCCCTAATTTTTCGGCCAGTTTATTTCTTAGATACTGGCTTTTGGCCCCATCTGGCACCTGGGAGAGGATTTCTTTGGCTTGGGTAATAAGCTGGCTCTCCCCGGTCAGGGTGGTTCGGGGTTTGGCCACTAGTAAGGACACAAAGTAGTCGGCAATATCGGTTGCCTGATCGGCAAGATCGAAGAAGGCCGCTGAGCCAAACTCTCTAACAAAGGTGTCGGGGTCGTGACCCCCGGGGAGCCTTATGACCCGGCCGTCTAATTCAGCGTTAAATAATAGAGGCAGGGCCCTTTTGGTGGCCTCTTCGCCGGCTTTGTCAGAGTCAAAGACCAGGTAGACCTCTTTGGCCATGTTCCTAATACTATTTAATTGATATGGGGTTAAGGCTGTGCCCATGACGGCGGCCACCGGCTTGACGCCGCCTGAGACTAAACTTATGAGATCGAAATAGCCCTCAACCAAAAAGATTAAGCCGCCGGCCCTGACGTGGGGTTTGGCGTGGTGGAGGCCGTAAAGTAAGCGCCCTTTAGTATAGATATCAGTTGCCGGGGAATTTATGTATTTGGGCAGATCCGGATTAGTGACCGGCCCAAATGTCCGGCCAGCTAAGGCAACGATCCGGTTTTCCGGGTCGGTTACCGGGATCATCAGGCGATGGCGAAAGACATCGTAGAAGCCCGTGCCGCCAGTTCTGGGCTTAATGAGCCCGGCAGCCTCCATGACCTTATCGGAATACTTAAGTCCCAATAGGTGCCGTCGCAAAGAATCCCAGGAGTCTTCGGCCAGCCCCAACCCAAATTGCCGGATGACGTCAAGAGAAAGGCCTCTATCGATCAGATACTTTCGGGCCGCCGCCCCCTCGTCGGCAAATAAGTTATTGTGGTAAAAGGTCCGGGCCCTATCCATGATCTCGTAGAGGAGGGTCTTAAGGGGCTTACCATCGATGGTCGGGACGTTTTCATCGCGCAGGGCCGGAAGAGATATGCCGGCTTTGGCGGCCAACTCGCGGACAGCGTCGGGAAAACTTAAGCCGGCGATCATCATTAAAAACTTAAAGGGACCGCCGCCTTGGCCGCAGCCAAAACAGTAAAAAGTCCCCTTGTCGGGATTGATATAAAACGATGGGGTCTTTTCAGCGTGAAAGGGGCATAGGCCGCGCCAAGATACGCCAACTCGCTTGATGTCGACGTACTGCCTGACCAGTCCGACCAGGTCAGTGGACTTGGCTATGCGGTCAATAATTTCCTCGGGATAGCGTAGCAAAAAATCCTCCAATGGCCGGGACAAAAGTCGGGCGCAGCCAATATAGACTATAGAGATATAGCGCTAAGATTAGATGATATATACTATAACCATGTAAAAACCAGTGTGGTTAATTTTTACCTAACCCAAAAAACTATATCAAGAATTTTTTAAGCCATTGGAAAAACTGGCCCGCGGTCGGACGCCTTGGGTAGGGTCTGGACCAATAGGGAGTGGACCTATCGGAGACGACTGGTCCGGAGGGGAGCCTTACAGAACTTTAAGCTTTTTGGCGCTTTTTTTTGGGCTGAGCTTTGGCTGAGCTGGCAATGACCTTAAAAGGAGCTTGTAATAAGCTTTTACTCGCAGCTTTGGCTTTTTAAAAACATTAGTAAAAATAGAGATTTATCTGTTAAGGCTCAGACAGTAGGGTTCTCAAGGAAGATCCCACCGACAAGTTTAATAATAAGGCCAAAATTCAGAAAATCAATAGGGGGCTTATCAATTTTATCGATTCTGCCGATACGGGATCTATATAGGTCCAGCGCCATGGTCTGGACCATTGATGGGAGTCATAAAATGATCCGTCCTATTTTTAAAAAAATAGAATTTTTTATACTTATTATTCTTCTTTTTATGGCCGGCGATCGTCTTGAGGCTATGACCAATCACCACGAATATTTTCCCTACGGTTGGACTAAGCCGGCCCTCTATGGATCGCTTAGGGTCTCAGATGAGATGATAGATTTCGACATCACCGTGGAAGGCGAGGAAACCCGGCGGGAGGAATTTATCTTAGCCGAGGAAGAGGGGAGGGCCCTAAGGCTGAGCCATAACGGCCGGGTCTTCTGTTACGTGGTCGATCACGATCTTGAGCCGCCCTGGGATTATCAGGTCGTCGACTACGACGGCAGCGGGGCCTTTGAAAGTAAGGAACCGGCATTTTCGGACTTTCCCCTGCCGCGCTGGACCTTCATAAACTACCCTTTCCAGTATGTTAACAGCCGTAGGCTAACCGATCTGACCGGAGAACGCGATCCCTCGACCCGCCAGATGATCGACGCCTTAAGCCCTAAGCCCAGAGAGCGCCGCTCAGCTTACACGCCCGAGCAGCGGGCGGCTCTGACCATCGCCCGGGGCGGCACGCCGCCGCCAGAAAAATACCTAAACGAGCCAGAGGGCGATTATCTGCCCCGCCTGGCCCTTCAGATTCTCTTTGACTTTGATAAAGATGTCTTGACCTCAGATGATAGAGATGTCTTAGACACCCTTGGCCGGGCCATGACCTCGCCAGAACTGGCCGGCGGGCGCTTTCGCCTCGAGGGCCACACCGACGCCAAGGGGACATATGAGTACAATATCGATCTCTCCAGGCGCCGGGCCCTGGCCTGCCAGAGGTACTTGGTAGAAAACTTTGGCTTAACAACTGATCAGCTGCCCATGGAGGCCTTCGGTGAAAGTAGACCCCTCCCCAACCTGGACCCCGAAGACGGACGCAACCGCCGGGTTGAGATAGTAATCCTTACGGACTCGCGGTATTTGACGGGCGCTGAGTTGAGAGAATAACCATTAGTGGCTTAGATAACAAAGCGGCTTAGATAACCCTGCGTCTGTTTTGCGGCTATATCTTCGCGTCAAGCTAAGTTTTTATCATGGTGCAGTTGGAAAGAAACATTGTCATCGACCACTTAAAAGCCCAAGCTTAAAGTGGGCTGGCTATCGATCGTAAAAGAGCGGTGGGCATTGGGTTTCGCTGGAACCAGATTTCTTACGACGCCTACGATTATACCTGAAATCTATCTTTGGCTGTAAGGACTGAGATTTTAAGACACGCTGATTTTTTATCGGCTCTGGCGCCCGGACATATTGGCGCCGAAAGGCAGAGCGAGTTCACTAGGCTTATTACGGGTCAGCAGATGACTAAACATTAACCTACTTATTAGCCGATAAAGGCTTAATCCCTAGAGACCGCGATAGGGCTTTTATCATCGGCAAAAATTTATGATTGACAAAATTCGGAAGGTGTAGTATTAAAATTAAATCAATTGCTGGACTTTTTTTTTCGGAAATACGTTCTTAAGGACCTGAAGAGATTGACAAGGATTTTAGGTATTTATAGACTTTTGAGGATTTTTGTAGGCGTATTAAATATATAATATAACCTGGTTATTCTAACTGAAGACTATAAAGCAATTGTATTAAAGTACTGGATTTGAATTGCTCTAAAATTTAGCAAAAAGCGTTATTAGTGTCATTTTCGAATAGATTTAAGCCGGATAAATTAAATGACAAGCGTTATAAATAATAATTTATTAAAAATATTAAGTTCTAATAGTGGTCAATCGTTACCATTTAGAATAAATC
This sequence comes from Deltaproteobacteria bacterium, assembly GCA_031279155.1. Lineage (GTDB taxonomy): Bacteria > Desulfobacterota > Desulfarculia > Adiutricales > Adiutricaceae > JAISWF01. The sequence goes on from JAITJB010000032.1 coordinate 8,141, forward strand.
TCTCTCTCTCTCTCTCTCTCTCTCTCTCTCTCTCTCTCTCTCTCTCTCTCTCTCTCTCTCTCTCTCTATCTCTCTAAATATATCTAAAAATAAAAAAAAAAAAAAAAATAAAAA
>JAITJB010000038.1 GCA_031279155.1 Deltaproteobacteria bacterium
AACGTTTTATATTTTGGCCCGGTTCTGCAATTACAGGTTATATTAACTATACTCGTCCAGGATTAATGTCAGCTTTATGTAAAGAAATGAATGCAAAAGGTATTGAGGTTTATGTGACAGGCGATACTACTGATATTAATTATGGTGCTATTGCCGCTGTTTACAAAGATGATTGCGCTCAAATTTCTGAGCATCCTGAGAGATATATCTTGTGGCCTTCCAATTCTGACTTTGGTAAAACTTTTGCAAGCCAGTATTTTAAACAGATCGTGACTAGGGAGTATCACGTCAGGCTTGTCTCGCCGAGCTGATTTGATGTCGGCTTAGTGGTAATATGACGGGTTTAGCCCGTGTGGTATTGTCTTTAGCTTTTACGCCTAAGAGCCGCGAGCCCCTAAAACGGGGCTCGCGGCTCTTAGCGATTTGTTTTCTTTCAGATGGCTAAGGGTCGATTTTACTGGCGGCTCATCAGTTTGAGCCTTCGGCTGGTGGAATTTGGGTGGTTTCAGGCGGCGGGACTATGGGCCCTGGTTCTGAAGAGGCCATCTCATTTTTACTACCCTCATTTTCGGCACAAGGGGTATTAGAATCGGCCTTAGGGGTATCTGACTCCATTTGGGTAGCGCTTTCGGCGTCGTCTTCCTCAAGAGTGTAATCGCGGCCCTCCACCCACTCCGAACGGCTTAAAGCCGAAGGTAGGTCCGTAACCACTGAGTCAGCTGTACTCCAGGCTATTTCGGCGGCTTGATTTAGAAAATTTGCCAGTTCATCTGTTCCGATGAGATCCGGCTCTGGTGGGGCAGGGCTATCGAAGCTACTGCCATGATGCTCTGAGGCGACGCTCTCGGGCGCGTCGATTTTTTCATCTATATTTTTTGGGATTTTTTCTAAATCATCGCTCTCATCATCTAAGGTGACGTAGCTTCCGCCATGGGAGAGCTCAAACTTATAAGTCGGTAGGATAGCTCCCGCCTGGTCAGGCTTGAGCTCTTGGGATGAATCGGGCGCGGGTTTTTGACTTTGGCTTAAATCAGCGGGAGAAACACCACTTTGTAGGTTTTGGTTTTGCTGGTCTTGTTGCTCTAGTTGTCTTTGCCGACACAATAGCTGGCACCAAGAGGGCGGTGTGGTAGCTTGCGTCATGGCGTCGATGAGGATTTCAAATTGATCCGGCCCTAAGGGAAGATCTAGCTGCGGGGGGCTCTGTTTCGGGGGCTCAGGCGCAATAGCGTCTTGGCAAGAACTAGAAATTACCGGGGCTTCTTCAGAAGCTTCACTAAAGGCAGACTGGCCTACCTCGGCGCCTTGAGTCGGCAATTGTTCTTTTAAAAGGCCAATAGGTTGTTTGGGTTCGCGTTTTTCTTTACCGTCCCGACCGTTAGAAGACCTTAAGGGCGTTTCCCGGTTTTGGGGTTTGACTTGAGCCCTAATGGTCTGAGGCTCATCGCTTAAGGCGCTATCATCGTCATCTTGGGTAATGGTCTGGTCGCTGTAGTTTTCAAAGGCCAGGCAGCACATCAGGCGACCGCAGACGCCGCTTAGCTTGGTGGTATTTAGAGAGATGTTTTGCTCTTTGGCCATTTTGACCGAGACCGGGCTAAAGGAAGTTAAAAAGCCCGCGCAGCAAAATGGCCGACCGCAGATGCCCACACCGCCTAGCATTAAAGCTTCGTTGCGGACGCCTATCTGGCGCATCTCAATGCGGGCCCTTAAGCGGCTGACGAGTTCTTTAACCAGCTGCCGAAAGTCGACCCGGTCATCTGCGGTGTAGTAGAAAATGGTCTTAAAATTGTCAAAGGTGATCTCAACGGCCACCAGCTTCATCATCAAGTTTTGGTTGGCAATGCAGCCTTGGCAATACTCGAAGGCCTCTCTCTCTTTGAGTTGGTTTTCAGCCTGTCTAGCCAGATCGCTATCGGAGGCTACTCTCAAAAGCCTCCGGTCAGATGGCAGGCAAACCTGTCTTTTTTCCTGATCGGCTGGCCAGATTATGGGCTTGGAGCAGACCAAACCCATGCGGAGAATATCCGCGTCCTTTATAACCACCCAATCGCCGATGTCTAGCTCGTGTTCCCCGCAGTCATAGGTCATGATCCTCCCGCCGTACCTCATCCGCACGTTGACAGTCCGGCGGCAGGGCAGATCGTTGACTTTGGGGGTGTCGTCGTGCTTGACCTTAAGACCTCGTCGGGAATAATCCGGGTTTTTCGATTTGAAGGGCTTGTCCGGGTGTTTGACCGTGTCCGGGGCCATTGACGCTCCCAAAGTGGTAGAAATGGCAGGAGGGGCTGGCCCTCCGAGGCCGACCGCGTAGGTGGCCTGCATAAATCACATCTACGGAAAATAATAAAAAACCAAGGCAGAATTTAATAATTTCTGGCCTATGGAAATGATTAAAGTAAAATTATCAATGAAAAAAAGGCGAGAAGAAAAAATTATTACAGAAAAGCGGGGTATGGCTGCGTAGATATTGAGCTAAAGACCTTGAACAATCAAAGGCAAAGCAACAAAAAACAATCGACCAGCGCTTATCTGAAAAATCTAAACCAGGCTGCCTAAAGAAGGCAAAAAACAATTAAATTACTTAGTCGTTCCGAAGAGCGGCCAAAAAAAACATGAGAAATATTGCGTGCTTAGGTCCTGGTAAAATTTTTTGGTTATAGGAGGTAAGGCTCTCCACCAAAAAGATTATTTATTCTAACACGTCAAGCCAATAGTTTTCAAAAATAATCTCTAGTCTCATGGCTCGGCCCAAGCCGTCGACCAGTCGGCTCAGGCTGTCTTCAAGTTTGGCTAACTTATCGGCGGTCAACTTTTCAGCCCAGGCCAACTGGGCGGCTGAGGGCGGGGGACCTAATAGGCGTGAGCGATCGCCAGTGACGGCCAAGACGGCGGTGTCGCGCCACCAAAGTCTTAGGGATTTAATGATAATTTCAAAGGTCGCTTGGACTTGTGGAAAGGTATCGTCTTTTTTTCTGAGCTTAGAAATTTCTGAGCCTAAGACCGTAGTCCATTCGATAGCCGCATTTAAGGCGCTCGGGGCACCAAAGTGGCCTAAAAGCTTATCGAGCTCATCCCATACGCTCAGGGTCTTTTGGGGATCTAATTTTAAAGCTCCGCCTAAGGTCCCGTCGGAAAGTCCAGCCAAAAGGGAGCCAACTCTGGCTGCATAACCCTTTTGGGTCAGGGCCTGGACTATAGAAGCTTTAGGGAGCGGCGGAATCTTTACCCGAACGCAGC